>CAJXGR010000012.1 GCA_913053665.1 uncultured Spirochaetia bacterium | reverse complement strand
GCTGGCCGGAACGCTTCAGCGCCGAAAAAATAGACGCCATCCGGCGGCGCACCGGACCCAACAAGTTCGCCGGCCAGATGATGCTGCGGCCCCGCAATCTGGCCGAAGGCCGCCTGGACGCGGAACGCCTGCGCTTTTACGACCACGATCTCGACTACCGGGAAGGCAACAACGAAGCCACCCTGGCGCTGGCCGGCAAGCGTCTTTTGTCGGCGTCTTGCTGGTGGGATCCGGCCTACGGCGCGCCGGGCCGTGGCGACGCCAGCGTTATCGCCGCCGTCTATACCGACGCCGACGGCGATTACTGGCTGCACCGGGTGCGCTATCTGGAATTTGATCCGCAAAAGACCGCCGCCGTCGACGAAGCGACCCAGCTTTGCCGTCAGGTGGCGGCGTTCATTGACGATCTTTATCTGCCTTCGGTGACCCTGGAAACCAACGGCCTCGGCCGCTTCTTGCCGGGGCTGTTGCGGGGCGAGCTGAAAGCGGCGGCGGTGGTGGCGGCGGTGATCGAAAAGGCCTCTACGCGGAACAAGGATCTGCGTATCCTGGATGCCTTCGATGCGCCGCTGGCGGCGGGACGCCTTCATGCCCACCGTTCGGTAGCCCAAACGCCGTTCATCGATGAGATGCGCGAATGGCGGCCCGGATCAGGCGGTCGCGACGATGGGCTGGACGCGGTATCGGGCTGTCTGCTGGCCGAGCCGGTGCGCCTGCCGCGCCTGCCGAGAGCCGCCGCCAAAGAGCTTAAATCGAAAACCGGCTGGCGGCCCGGTCGGGGCGGCTTTCGCGCCGATACCGAGTTTTCGGTCTGAAAACAGACCGCCCAACGTTGCCCCGCCCCGCTCTTCTCCAGCGGGGCTTTTTTTATGCCCTTAACGAAAGGAAAACATAATGCAGAACACCTGGACCGTTAACCTGATCTGGTGGATATCGGCGGTGGAAATCCCCGCGCTGGGCGGGTTGTTGTGGCTGCTTTGGCGGACGCGGCGCGAAGTTTCGGACGCCGTTTCGGACTCCCGCCACGAAAGCGAAACCGGGCTTATGTATCTTCGCGACAGCCTCGCCGCCTACAAGCTGGAAGTTGCCAAGTCCTATGTCTCCATCGGCTATCTGAAGGAAGTTGAGCGCCGTTTGACCCGCCACCTGGTCCGCATCGAGGACAAGCTGGACAGGGTCGGCGCGACGGCGCGGGGAGGGCGGTCATGAACGCGCGCCGGGCCGATCCCGCTGTTCGCCTCGATCTGGTAAAGCCGGAAATCGTCATCATGGCCCGTACTGTTTATGGCGAGGCCAGGGGCGAAAAGGTGCGGGGCAAGGAAGCCGTCGCCTGCGTAATTATGAACCGGGTCGAGCGCGCCCGCGCCCGCGGCGGTTATTGGTGGGGCTCGACGGTGGAGGAAGTCTGCCTGCGTCCCTGGCAGTTTTCCTGCTGGAACGAGGGCGATCCCAACCGGGCGGTGATCGAAAATGTCGATGCTTCCAACCGCAACTTCGCGTCATGTCTGCGGATCGCGCGGCGCGCCGTCGCCGGGGCGCTGGAAGACCCGACCATGGGCGCCACCCATTACCATGCCAAGGGCTCTTTCCCGCCCTGGGCCAGGGGACGGAAAACAAGCGCCGAAATCGGCAATCATCTTTTTTACAACGATGTGGAGTAAGCCATGTGGACCACACTTTTAGGGCCGGTGATAAACGGTCTGTTCGGGGTAATCGACAAGGCTGTCGAAGACAAGGACATGGCCGCCAAGATCAAGGCGCGCTTACAGGAAATGGTGCTGGCCGGCCAGATGAAAGAGATCGAGGCGGCGGCTTCGATCATCGTCGCCGAGGCCAAGGGTGATTCATGGCTGCAACGGTCCTGGCGGCCGCTGCTGATGGTGCTGTTCGGCGTTATCATCGCCAACAACTATCTCGTCGTGCCGCTTTTCGGCACCCCCGGCGCCGAAATCCCGCCTGACATGTGGGCATTGTTAAAGCTCGGCATCGGCGGCTACGTTCTCGGCCGCTCGGTGGAAAAGGGGGTACGGGTGTGGAAGGGCGGGGAATAATGGGAACTGAAGTATATTCGCTAGTGCTTATTGAATGGGAAGACAGCACCCAACCTATCGCTAAATGGATGTATTTGTCAGACTTTGAATGCGCCAATGCCATAAAATGCGCTTCAGTTGGTTGGTTGATTCACGATGGCAAGGAAGTCAAAGCCCTTGCGCCTAATATGGGAGATTTAGGATTTGAGGACAGCGCCCAGGCATCCGGTATCATCCGGATACCTTCCCGCTGTATTTGTCGTATTACTCATCTTAAAGAGGTGAAATAAGAGTTTATTTTTTACTCTTTCCCTTTCGCGAGCCTTTTGTCTCGTCTTGAGATAAGACAGAGCCGCCAAGCGATCTAGTCTCTTTTTTAGTTATTTTTTGACCCCGTAGGGCTTTTGATGCGATTTTAGACATTCTGTCGGAAGTTTCTTTTTTAGCCATTACTTAAATCCTTTCACCAGCTCTGCGAGTGTCATGATAATGAGGTTTAAAACTTCTAACGATTTATCAAAGAATTGTAGATTAAGTCAAGAAGAATATTCTTGATTTGTTCTCAATATGTTAGCTGATGTTCTATAAAATATATTCCCTACTTTTATCAAAATGAACGAGAATCACCGACGAAATAGACAGGAAAATAGGAGAACTGCTGCCTTTGGGTATTGGTAAAACAGAAGACCTTTCAAGCACTAATGGCCGTTGTTAAACGGCTCTAAGTAGACAGATTCCCCCTTTTCCCCTATAACCCGCCCCAACGCCAACGGAGAAAAGGAGGGCGCAGTCATGGCGAAACCTAAAATCCGGCGGCGGCCCAATCCCGTCGCCCGGGCGCTCCGGCGGATCAGACCCAAGGTTGTGCCGTCCGCCAAGGCTTACCAAAGACGCGCCAAACACAAGAGCCGTCCCGATGATTATATTCGGGACGGCTCAATGCTTTTTTGGGTTATTCCCGCCGCTTCGCCTTTGCAATTACGGTGGTAATTACGGTTGGTGGAATTACGGCGGGTTCTTAAGTCGCTTCGTCCGCCTTACCTTTATCTTCGTGGCGGATAACGACACGCTTTAAAAGCGGCTTGTCGGAATGGCTGGCGTAAATCGCCAAATAGAGATCGCCTCCATCCTTTCGCAACCGTTGTGCCAAGTTAGTCAACAGCTCAGCACCTGCTACATCAATAAAGTTCATGCCATTGGCAACAATCAATAGATGCTTTTGCTCAGGATTCTTCTCAAAAAGTTTCTGTAATTGGTCAAGAGCATAAGTTATGGCACCAAAGAAGAGGGAGCCATCAATACGAATGATCTTGAATTGTGGACATTCAGGAAGACTGGGATTTGTATCAAACCGTCTACCGGGTAATGATGGGTCAGGAGTTCTCACAAGGATTTTGGGATGAGATGTTTTGTTCAAATAGATTACTAATGACAAGATCACACCAAAGAGGATGGCAAATTGCAGGTCTAAAAAGAGGGTTGACAAAAAGGTAACCAATAAAATTGCGGCTTCCGAACGGCTTGCCCGGATGATTTTTTTTACACGGCGAATATCGATCAAACCCCAGGCCACTAAAAATAATATGCCTGCCATAGCGGCATTTGGAAGGTATCTCGCCCATGGGGCCACGACTAACACAATAAAAATTAATAATCCGCCTGCAATGACAGCTGATATAGGTGTTTTACCTCCTGACTCATAATTCACACCACTTCGATTGAAAGAACCGCTAGCCACATAGGATGAGAAAAAACTACCTATTATATTGGCTAAACCCTGTCCTATAAACTCCTGATTGCCGTCTATCTGTTGGCCGGACATTGAAGCTAGGGACCGGCTAATGGATATCGTCTCAGTTAAGGCTAAAATAGTGACAGCAAAAGCGACAGGAGCCAATTCCATCATTATTTTTATTGAGAATATTGGGGCAGAAAGGGGTGGGAAGGTACTGGGTATTTCTTTGACTGTTATGATGTCTGTAACACCCTGTCCAAGGAAGTGATTGAATAAAACTGATGCCAAAGTTCCAGCTAACATAGAAACAATCATGTATGGAAAACGTGGAAAGAAACGTTTCACAAGCATTCCCGTCAAAAAGGTTACGCCTCCAACAATGACCACATAAACTTTGATCTCATCCCATTGTTCAAACAAGTGATGGAACACCTCATAAAAGCGTAAATTCCCAGGCATTGTTAAACCAAAAAAGTGCTTGATCTGTTTAGTTGCAATAAGAATCGCTACCCCAGACGTAAATCCAACAATGACAGAGTGGGAAATGAAGTTCACCAAAGCCCCTAAACGGGCCAGGCCCATGGTCAGCTCTATCACTCCCACTAAAAACGTAAGGGTTAAGGCATAAGTCACATATTTATGTGTTCCAGGCTCAGCAAAAACAATCAATGAAGATAATAATACGATAGAAACAGCTGTGGTAGGGCCAGACACCAAATGTTTGGATGATCCAAACAGGGCAGCAATGATAACAGGAATCATTGCGGTGTACAAACCATACTCAGCTGGCATTCCAGCTATTGTTGCAAAAGCAACACCCTGTGGAAGAACGATAATAGCCCCTGTCAGTCCTGCGATCAGGTCGCTTTTAAATGACCTCTTATTAATTTTTGGAATCCAGGATAGAAAAGGTAAAATCTGGTGTAAAATATTTTTCACGCAAACTCCAGTATATAGTTTATATTTTCAGGACTTCAGATATTAAAAATATCTTGCTGTTTAAATAAATAGGAGAAAATCTTAAATCATGCTGATGTGGTCATTGGGCCAATTTAATGGGATTGACTCTGGAAAACAAATTGAGTGCCTCAGGGACTTAAGTTTATCTTATCAACGCCTATGACCTTAAGAATCAACCGTCGTAGACCTTTAATCAGTGGATAAATCACCTTCACAAAATAAGGAATACCCATAAGTCGGTTCATACATCGATCAAAGAAGGATTGATGGGTCAGCCATTCATTCAACTTAACGATAACGTGATGCCCCTGATAAATCTTGTCATCAATCGTTAATATCATGCCCTGATTAATGTTATATCCCTTTTGGGCAAAGTTGTTCACAGCATCCATATATTCTCTGGCGTTACAGATCTTAATATCATAATGCTTTCGTAATTCCACATAAGTACTGTATTGTCGGCAAATTGGGCATTCTCCATCATAGTAGAGAACAATTTCTTTCATAATAGTTCGTTGAGTCAATATCCTGGATGTTTGTGCCTTAAGTAGTTTGTTTAAAATTACTTACATATTTGTGACAGTCCCCTTGATTTTTTGCCTTTTGATCTGAAAGGCCCATTTTAAGGAACCGATCCTATAATAAAGGTAATAACAAGTTCAATGGCACTTGACACAATGGCTTCTGCTCCAGCAACATAGATCATCCCGGGTACATCAATGAATCCATCTGGCACAATGATTGCAGCTGACATTCCTGTTGCAAAGCCCATTAGAACAACAAACCATAAGGGAATAGTTATATTGGCCGTCTTGAAATGAATCATGGGGGGAAGATTGATTTTTGGGAGCCTTAAAGCAAGTTTTCCCGTTTTTTCTTCAGCCTCCAAATTGAATAGTTTCCAGGAATCACTAAAGACAATTCCTCCAATGCCGTATGCACTGGATCACCTGCTGGGATCCTAAAATCCTTTAAATGGCTAGTAAATATAATAAAATAAACCGGAGAGAGGGGAAAAATATTAAAGTCGTTCATTGGATCTATTCATTTGACTTATTTCAGGCGATAGGATACATTATAAACAGATCCTTCAGAAACTGTTGCATTACCAGCATGTTGTAGGGGCGACCTGGCGGGTCGCCCCTACAACATGCTGGTATATAGAAAGTAGCGTTTTCACAATTAAGAGAAAAAGACTAATGCGACAGTTTCTGAAGTGTGTCCCTTCGATAAGCTCAGAGAACAATCTATAACCGGTAGGAACGTTCAATAAAATACTTTCTATAGGTTAAGTACTTATCAGCGTGTTCTTAAGACTATTCACTTTGTTTTCTAATCTTATTATTCCCCAAGAGCTTTGAATAGGTCTTTAACCTTGTCATCCTCTAACTGGGTGTTAAAAATCAGCTTATCAGGCAGGGTATGATTCACAATAGGGGCATCATCTTCTTTAGTTGCTTGCTTCACACGACTCATCAACCTGGAGTTCTTGTTTTCCTGTTCAGCCAGAAAAGATTCAGAGCCTGTTTTGGATGTTGAAGATTCTTCCCCAATTTTCTTTAATAGAAGGTCTAATTGATCTTGGGCTATACTGACATTAAAGATTAAGTTATCAGGTAGAGTGTGATTTACAACGGGTGTATCTTCTTGATCTTTTTCTTGTCTCACACGACTCATCAGCCTGGAACTTTTATTTTCCTGCTCATCAAGATAAGAGGATTCCTCTTTGTCAGCGTCTGGGCCTAATTCACCTATCTTTTCTAAAGTTGCAAACTGATCATCAGAGATTTCAAGATTGAATGACAGGGTCTCCGGCATGGTATGAGTTTCTATTGGTGGTGAGTCATCAATTTCTTGCTGTTTTTCCTGATTTGACTCCCGTGACGTCTTTTTCTCAGGCTCATTAAGAAATCCAAAGTCCTCGTCATCTAGCTCACTTTTAGTCCCATTGACTGAACCCTTGTTCGATGATTGTGAACCTGGTTCATCAAGAAGATCCAAAATATCAGCATCAAGTGTATCAACAGGTGATTGGGTATCTAAATGGCTTGTATCCATTGCCTCAATCGGTGGGTTGGACTCACTGATCTCGTCTCCTTCACCCTTTTCACCTTCAAAACCGACAATGTCAAAAAGTTTATTTAAATGGTCTTTATCTGCCTGACTCAATGGCATAGATTAAATCCTGGTCCTTAGATTGACAGTTATTCGAGAGGTTGGCCAAGCTCTTCTTCAATTTGTTTTATATTCTTGCGAAGATCGTCATAAATGTCTTTGGCGTTATTTAAAATGACAGTAGGCTTGTCTTTACTTGCCCTTCCCCCACCATAAAGCTTTCCCATAATCCTTCTAACTTTAACATATGTTTTACCTTTCCTCTCCAGGTTTTTATCCGATTCGGCTAATTTGTAGTTCAGAAGTCCCGCCAGGTAAAGTAAACCATCATAACCCCAGTTTTTATCCGTGTCGGGACCAATATTTCTGGTCCCGTCAAATGGCTCAGTACCATTTTGGGAATAGCCCAACGCTAAGCCGTAGTATTTGGCCGCTTTCCGATAAAATATCTGTTTCATGCTGGTAAAAACAGGTTTATCATAATGCTTGGCCATATCATTTGCTAACCAAGAGACTCTCAGAGAGAGTATCCCGCGTTTTAAAGTGGGTGATTGCCTTTTATCCATCAATTTGTAGCAATCTATAGCCAAAAGATAGCTCATAAGACCATGTTCAATATTTCTCACTTGATGATAGTTGATACCAGGATATAGCTGTTGGACCAATTTTTCACGTGTTAACTGGTGCTCAATAAGTTTTTCCCTTGATTTCCCCAGGGAATAAAAATCTTCATACAAGGCCGCGTAATAGCATTCAGGGCAAACCGATACGGAATAAATCATAGGGATGATGACACCAAACTTCTTATTGTCCTGATAGAGGCGTCTTAGATCATGGGTTAGTTTTCCTGCAATGAGGCGTCCACCCCCACTTCTTAAGTCTTCGCGATGAAATTCTGTCTGGCATAAAGGACATTCCATTGGGGTTTTAGAAAAAAAAGTAAAACTCGAAGCATGTTGTTGATCTTTACTCAATTCATCCATAGGTAACTCCAATCATACAATAGTATTATACGCTTAATAATATATCTTGTCAAGCAAATTTCTATTAGAAAGCATTATGCAGCCTTTTTCTGGGCATCACATAACGCCTAGTCTTGATTGCGCGTCCAAAATCATCGTATGTAATTTCATCTTTTGCAACATAATTTAACTTTTCATTGTAGTACTTAATACTCAGCAATCTATCTGCTGTTTTAGCGTTAGTTACTGCATATTCATAATTTGCATAGGCTGTTAAGCGACCTTTTTCGATATATTCATATCTTTGAATCTGTTGAGGTACAAGATAATAAACCTTGTAATAACCTTCCATGCGCTTCTCAATAGCTTTTCGAGCTTGCACTATCTCTTCAGGAGTCCCAAGGATTTCTTTTTCAAAGACGGACTCAATATGACTAAACTGGTTTCTGGAAAAAATACGCTTTTCACGAAAAAAACGTTCATAAGTGTTTTGTTTTTTTACTTTTTGCGATTTAGGCGTCTTATTCGAACAATTCAAAAGACTTAGAGAAAGTAAAAATATAAGAATAGATAATCGTTTCATATACATCTCAACAATTTTATTAATTTTGTCGGTATGAGTTTAAGTGGAATTAATATTTTTTATTTTATTAAACCATAAACACAAATACATCTATCATAAAACCCTTGAAATTACCTTGAAGATTGATTACATTTACTTCTGTCTTCAGGCTAGGAATCATAGGGTAAAAATAACTATCTCAAGAAATAAAACTATTCTCGAAAACATATAAATATATATGATAAAAGTCAATGAGCAATTCCTGCAGTATGATGAAAATACAAGTCTCCTAAACTTAAGGGATGCTATCAAACCAAATGCTGATATTATTATCTACAATGGTTTTCCTGTTCCAATCGATCAATCCGTCCATGACGGCGATGAAATTGTTTTTATAAAAAGAGGTGAAATCCCATCCCAAGAGGAATTAGAGACCCTTATGGTTTCACGTCACAGTCCGGGAGTTCATGAAAGAGTGAAGAAGAGTGTTGTGGGGATCGCTGGACAGGGTGGCTTAGGCTCAGCTGTTGCGATCGCCTTGGCTCGATTGGGTATTGGAACATTGGTTTTAGCCGATTTTGATATTGTGGAACCCAGTAATCTCAATCGCCAGCAGTATTTCGTTCACCAGATCGGTCAAACTAAGGTTCAAGCCATTGAGGAAAACATCAGGATGATCAATCCCTATGTCCATACAGAAATACATCATATCAAACTAGATGAAAAGAATGTCCCCCAGGTTTTTAAAGATGTTGACATTCTTGTAGAAGCTTTTGACAGACCTGAAATGAAGGGTATGCTTGTTAACAGCTTTTTTGAACACTTCCCGGATCGTTATATGGTCTGTGCGTCAGGTCTTGCCGGATACGGTGACGCTAATCTTATCCAATCCCAGGTCTTTGGTGAGCGTTTATATATTGTAGGAGATAGACATTCGGCAGCCAGTCCTGGACAAGGGTTAATGTCGCCTCGTGTTGGAGTGGTCGCTCATCATCAGGCTAATAAGGTCCTTCAAATTATTTTAGGAGAAAATCAGTGACTCTTACTATTAATGGGGAAAAGAAAAGCTTTGAGAAAACCTCACTCAATATAAGGAACCTACTGGAATTACTGGATTTACCATTGGATCATATTGCGGTAGAACTAAATCGTAGTATCATCCCAAAAAGCCAATTTGCTGAAACTCCATTAGCCGACGAAGATGTCATAGAAATCGTTCGCTTTGTTGGAGGAGGGAAATCAAGTCCCTCCGGCCAGTTAATCATTTAAGAATAAAAAAATAAGGAAAAAACAATGTCTGAATATAAAGATCCATTTATCATTGCAGGAAAAGAATTAAAATCCCGTCTGATTGTAGGGACAGGGAAATACAGGACATTTGAGGAGATGGAAAAGGCCCTTGAGATTTCAGGAGCTGATCTTGTGACAGTGTCCGTCCGAAGGGTTGACCTGAACGCAAAAAATAAAGAATCTCTCCTTCATTATATTGATCTGAAGAAATACCAGCTGCTGCCTAATACGGCTGGATGCTATACAGCGGAAGAAGCCATACGTTATGCCCGTCTGGGACGGGAAGCCGGGATGAGTGATCTCATAAAGCTAGAGGTGATAGGAAGCGAGAAAACACTATTCCCGGACAATGAGGCTACTCTAGAAGCCGCAAAAGTCTTGGTGAAAGAAGGTTTTACAGTGCTCCCCTATACATCCGACGACCCCATTATGGCTAAAAAGTTGGAGGACGCTGGATGCGCGGTGGTCATGCCCCTTGCGGCCCCCATTGGTTCAGGCCTGGGCATCCGAAATCCCTATAACATAAAAATCATCCTTGAAACGGTGAAAGTCCCTGTCATTGTGGATGCTGGGGTGGGTACGGCTTCTGATGCCTCGATCGCTATGGAGTTGGGCTGCGATGGAATCCTTATGAACACAGGGATCGCTGGTGCTGAAGATGCCGTTATGATGGCTGATGCCATGAAAATGGCTGTCAGGGCAGGCCGTCTTGCTTACTTAGCCGGAAGGATCCCTAAAAAGCTTTATGCAACAGCCAGTAGTCCGATTACTGGTATGCTTCATTAGTCCTGTAGAGACGCATTGCCATGCGTCTCTACAGATTACAGGTTTTATAAATCAGTTTGTTATGTAAACCATCATGGAATTACCTAAACTCTATCTGATTAGTGACCGCCTGGGATGCCAGAACCTTTACTCCACTGTGGAAGAATCCTTTAAAGGTGGTCTCAGGATGTTTCAACTCAGGGAGAAAGATTTATCATCCAGAGAGTTGCTTGAATTAGCCAGGGATTTTAGAGAGTTGTCCCATCGATTTAATGCTCTACTTATTATCAACGATCGTCTGGATATTGCTTTGGCTGTGGGAGCCGATGGGATCCATGTGGGTATCAATAGTATGCCTGTGCCCATCATTAAAAATACCCTTTCACGACTGAATCAGGATATGATGATTGGTTACTCAGCCCACTCATTGGATGAAGCCCTGAAAGTGATGACGTATGGAGTCGACTGGATCACCTATAGCCCGATATTTGATACGCCTTCCAAGAAGTCTTTTGGACCTCCCCAAGGGGTTGATTCCCTGATTGAAGTTATAAATCGAGTTGATATACCGGTATTTGCCCTGGGTGGGATTAAAGTTCACAATATAGAAAAGCTAAAACACACTGGGGTTCATGGGTTAGCAGTCATTTCTGAAATCATAAGCACTGATGACCCTATGGCCATGACTCAAAGGATTTTAGACGAACTGTCCCATATCTCTTGACTCTTCCCGTGTTTATTGGATTTGTATTATTGCTTTCTCTTGCTAAATAAAAAGGGGCGTGGTAAATACGGATTGATACTTTCGTAGGAGCAAACCTGTGTGTTTGCTCCATCCAGAGGAAGATAGACACGTCTATCCCTAGATCTTAAGATATTTACCACTCTCATTATTCATCCTGATATTAAAATATGATTGGCTTAAATCTTTTCAACGGAGGTAAATAAAAACGATTTATTTATCCACTTTTATTTTTCCATATAAATAGTTATCTTAAAACAACATTCTATCATTGAAAAATCAACTTTCTACCCTGAACTCTATAAATCATTTTATTCCCAATGGGATCAGAAAACATGGACTTCTTCAGCAAAATCTATTCAGATGAACGACTCCTTAAACCCATACCCAAGAAAGTAAATTACGTGATCCTGGCGTCCATTCTGTTGATATATGCTATTAATGTGCTTTTAAGAATCAATGAGCACCACTATCCTTTTTTTGACGATTATGCGTATTATAATGTGGTTTTCAAAATGGATGTTTTGGGAGGGATAGGAAAGTTTTGGCAGAATGTTTATAGTGGACATATTCAAAGTGGATGGCCTCCCCTCTATCTATTTTTCATCACACCATTTATAGAACCTGCAAGTGATTTCTTCAATGCAGCGGTCTATGTTAATGCATTTTTTGGCCTCATCATGATCCTCACAGTTTATTGGGCTGGAAAAACCCTGTTTAATCCGATCGTTGCGTTGATTTCTACTTTTCTTATTTCAATCAACCCTACAGTTCTTGAGAGGAGCGCTGTTTTAGCCCCTGAAAATCTCTTGATCCTTTTCTCAACATTAGGATTGGTCTTTTTTGTGAAAGGGTTTGATAAAAATAGATATTGGATATTAGGCCTTTTATTTTCTTATCTGGCCTTTATATCCAAGCCAAATGGGATCTTTTTGCCCACTGCCTTTACTTTAACCCTCTTTTTTTTAGCATTGTTTAAATGGAAGGTCTTAACTAAACGCTATTTATATATTAGTGTTATTTTAGGCTCTTTCGTTGTGTTCATTTTATTTCACACTAAATTGGAAGCATTGCTCCACTCGGAAGTGCTACAGTTCTTTACATGGAAAATAAATGGAACGGATAGTACGGAATACAATGCTCTAACAGGAATGGCCACCTATCCTGATGCTATGAGTTTTGTACGAGAGGACTTTTGGGGATTTATCCAGCGGATCGCATGGGGATTGATCCGCGAATTACATCGATACGCTGTGGGACTCTTTGTTTCAGTTGAATGGACTTATAAGTCCGTCTTTTCATTAAATCTTGGGATAATCATTGTTCCTTTTTTTATCTATTTGCTAGTCCATGAAAAAAACATATACATGAAATACTTTTTTGTGACATTCGCTCTTGTCATTTATCTGGGTTGTGTCCCTAGAGCCTCTGTCAATCACTCTACAGCACGATATAGTATTATGATAACCCCCGTCTTTTATTTCTATCTATCGCCTCTGCTCTATTCCTTTGCCCTGTGGATAAAGGAAAAATGGAGGATGTCTCCCAAAGTCTTTGTCCCAACAATCCTCTTGTTTAGTTTATTGATTAATGGAATTATCTATCACAAAAGTATTAAGCAGTTTTCATTTTTCCCTGACTTTAATCCAAATTACCAAAAAGCTTTGGATTGGCTAAAAAACAACACGAAAAAAGGCGATGGAGTCATTCATAATCCTAACAGCCAATACTTCTATAATTGGTACGTCCCATGGATTAGGGAAATTACTGTTAGCCCAACAATTGGCGGGAAGGATATACCATTTCCTCGACTCCTGAAACGTTTTAAGGAGTTTAACGTAAAATACATTACTATAAACGCAAGTGCTGTATCTCCTTATAACAAAAGTGAATACAGATATTTCCTGAGGGGCAGGATTATCAGGGAAAATGGCTATTTAAAAATCACTGATCTACCCTCACAAGTAGAGGTTGTTTTCCAGGACCACAGTCCGCCTAAGGAGATAATCATTCTAAAAATCAAGGACTAATGATTATTCAACAATTTGATAGTGACAAACCAATAAGTGACGGGTTTATCCAATCGCTTGTAGGGGCAGGTTTAAAACCTGCCCCTACAAGCGATTATCACTACCAACAAGTTAACTTAATCTTTAAAGGATTCTCTAATAGAGTCAGGAGTTACTATGGAACATCAAACAAACCTGTCATCCCATAAAAAACTGACGGTTATCATCCCGGTCTTTAACGAACAAACAACCATTGAAAGTCTCATTAATCACGTCCTGGCAGTCGATTGTATTGAGTTAGAGGTGATTGTTGTCGATGATTTTTCTACGGATGCTACACGAGAAATCCTGGAACAGATCATTAAGCCAAAAGTCTCCAGGATCATTTATCACGATACAAATCAAGGAAAGGGAGCCGCAATACGTAGCGGCATTCAAAGTGCCACAGGGGATTTCCTGATTTTTCAGGATGCCGACCTGGAATACAATCCTCAAGAATACCCTGTATTACTGTCTCCCCTCCTTGAAGACTTAGCCGATGTAGTTTATGGATCAAGGTTTTTGACCACCCAGGAACACAGGGTTCTTTACTACTGGCATTCTGTAGGCAACCGCTTTCTTACCTTCCTTTCCAACATCTTTTCCAACCTCAATCTGACAGATATGGAGACCTGTTACAAGGTTTTCCGTATGGATGTTATAAAACAAATAAACATTGAAGAAAATCACTTTGGAATGGAGCCGGAAATAACAGCCAAGATTTCAAAGATCCCGGATATACGGATCTATGAAGTGGGTATTTCCTATCATGGCAGAACTTACAAGGAAGGGAAGAAGATTAACTGGAAGGATGGGCTAAAAGCTATTTGGTGTATCCTTAAGTACAATCTATTTAGATAATAGGTAGTGATAATTGCCTGTAGGGGCTGGTTTTAAACCTGCCCCTACAGGCAATTGGATGGAGCTAACCTATAGCAGTACATAGAGTTATTCATTTATCAGGCCGGGTTGACCCGTACTTTCTAAAACCCCCTGCCAAAGACTGCCATGAGGATTGATCTGCTTACGTTTGGAGGTAACAAGTTCAATGGGGACGTGTACGAAAATATTATTCCATACGCCGATCACCATATTGGTTTTACCTGCCATAGCAGCGTGAACGGCGTTCTGAGCCAACACGCCGCAGAATACTGTATCATTGGGATTCGCTCTGACGCTTCGTATGATGTAGCTTGGGTCAATATATTTCAGGTTGATTTCATACTGGATTGATTTAAAATAGTCTTTGATACGGTTTTTGAGGTAGATCCCAATGTCACCTAGTTTCACGTTTCCTGATGGATCTTTGTTGCCCTCTTCCTGAAAGTATTTCTGTCCAGCCCCTTCAGCAACAACAATGACAGCATGGGATTTCTGATCCAATCGCTGTTGCAGGACTTTAAACAGTCCACGATCCCCTTCCAGATCAAAATCAACTTCTGGAATCAATACAAAGTTCACTTCTTTAAAGGCCAATGCGGCATTTGCCGCTATAAACCCTGAGTGACGCCCCATTAGCTTGACCAATCCAATCCCATTGGGTGCACCCGCCGCCTCGGCGTGAGCACTTTCAATGGACTGGACTGCCGCCGAAAAGGCTGTCTCAAAACCAAAGCTTTTAGCCAGATAGGATATATCATTATCTATTGTTTTAGGAATCCCTAAGACACTGATCTTCAGGCCTCTTTTTAGAATCTCCTGAGAGATTTGATGACCCCCACGTAAAGTTCCATCTCCTCCAATCGTGAACAATATATTGACTTTTAGTTCTTCCAACCGGTCAACTATCGAATCGATTGGTTGGCTTCCCCTTGAGGAACTGAGAAATGAACCTCCTAAAGTGTGAATCCCTTTAACAATCTCAGGAGTGAGGGATACAGGCTCTATATTCCATTTCTTATTAAGGCCTTTATAACCGTATCGTATCCCCAAAATCTCTTTGACCCCATAAACATAATACAACTGCATCACCAATGAGCGGATCACATTATTAATGCCAGGACATAGGCCTCCACAACTCACAATAGCCGCCCGACAAGACTTGGGATCAAAGTATATTTGCTCTCTAGCCCCGGCTCTCTCAAAAGCAGGGGGGGCATTCCCGTCTTCTATTGATTTCAGGAGTTCCTCTGGGAATACATTGTAGAGAACCCGTTGGTCATCATTAATAAAACGGTTCGACTGGATTGGAGACCTTAGAGTGGCTTCACCCAGATGATCGATCCTAGTATCCATTGTATGAGCCATAAATCATCCTAATCGACGGGTCTGTACGTCAACGCGTTTTTGAGTTTATAAAGATCGTCATCCTTTGGAACCGTTCTCACCTTTGTGGTTAATGTTTTTGGGTCTATTAAGTCCCCAAAAGGGATTCCTATCACAGAAAAGTTCTCCACAACACTCACCATATGTCCAATGTTCCCTTCAGAAAACAACTTATAAGAGCCATGTCCCAACATACTGCCCAAAACAACATCATAACTAATAGGTGGGGCTGTCCGTGTCTCATAACCAATTTGCTTGAAGTTTATTTTAACGTTCTCACCTGTTCTATTATAATACAGCTTTTGAACACCTTCTGCTATGACCTTCCCTATTTCAGCCTTCCCTAAAATCGTATGACCAAAGCTATCTTTCTCTGTAGGACGGAGAAAATCAGGAAGCCGATCCGCTAACCCTTCAGCCAAACAGATGACCCCATAAGGTCGCTTTCGTTTTTCCCTGGTAATAATGGTATCCACAATATCTTTGCAAATCTCATCAATATCAAGATCACCTTCAGGAGGAAGATCTTCAACGGCTATCATTTTAATCGCCTCTCCAGCAATACCTGCCGCATAAGTAAGCCATCCTGCCTTTCTACCCATGATTTCGGCAATAAAAAAACTGCTGGTCGATTTGGCGTCGGACTGGAGATTGAGTAGGGTCTTTTGGGCTACATCTACGCTGGTCCAATACCCAAAGGTCCAGGGGATGCCAAAATAGTCGTTATCAATGGTTTTAGGAATGTGGATAGCCGGCATACCACTTGTGTTCATCAAGTTAGCTGTTCTAAGGGTGTCATCTCCCCCTATGGAGATCAACAGGCCAATATCCAGCCATTCAAAAGCATCTAAAACGTTTTGTATTTTCCTTGTCTTGATTGGGTCATTAAGATCATTAGGGGTTTTTACGTCTTTTCCAGGATTAGCGCGGGCGGTTTGAATACATATCCCTCTTCTATTGCGGATTTCACCAATATACGTGTCAAAAACCGTGTAGTGTTCACCTTCCACAAGTTGAGGATCGCTCTTGTCAAAATCAATCAAGTTCTTATAGCCCCCCATAAAACCAAGAACCGGGATGCCGGCGTCTATAAAACTTAGGGCGGCAGAAGATATAACAGCATTCGCCGCGGGTGCAGGCCCTCCTGAAAAGATAATCCCGGCTTTACTTCTTCCCTTTAACAGGCTAGCATTTGACATTAACATTCTCCTAATAAATATATCTATAGATTCAATATCTATGAGTGCTTTGGATTTTCATATATATTAATAAATTAAATGTTTACTTCGTGTGTCTAAAAACTTATTGAGTGCACCCATCCAGCTATCTTCAATATAATAAATATCCTGGCTTGTGTCCAAACTTTTTCTAATATTCTGATCCCCTATAAGAAGGTCTATCGGGAGTTTTTCATATTCATATTCATAAGGAGGCTGTTTCCATGCAAAATCTTGGGGATAGAGAGTCTTAATTCCCTGTATGATAGATAGACCTGTAAGATAGGGTCTAAATATCCGACGATCCGTTACATGGATTTGCAAACCACCGCAATGTTCACCCTGGAACTTGTGGAAGGTGGGTTCAAAAGAGAGAGGCCTGAAGTGGACCCCTGGAAGTTTGTAAGGCCTTAGGAAATCAACAAGTTCATGAGGATTAATATAGGGTGCACCAAAGATTTCAAAGGGTCGAGTGGTTCCTCTTCCTTCTGATACTAATGTTCCCTCGAATAAAACCATCCCAGGATAGACCAGCGCAGTGTCTGAAGTAGGCATATTTGGAGACGGGAGAACCCACGGTAGTTGTGTCTCTTCAAAAGACATATTTCTTTTGTAAGAGGCCATTTCAATCACTTCCAGATCACATCCGATCTCATAGTCACGATTGAAGAGGAGTGCCAGCTCTCCAACTGTCATCCCATGCCTCATTGGAATAGGGTAGAACCCCACAAAGGACTTGAACTCAGTATCCAGGATGTTACCTTCCACTGTATTGGCGTCTATAGGGTTTGGACGGTCCAACACAATAACTTTCGTCTTAAAATCCCTACAAGCCTTCATTGTAAGAGCCATCGTATAAATAAATGTATAAACTCTGGTCCCAACGTCTTGTAGATCAATGATCAGAATATCTATATCCTTAAGCATCTCTTCTGTGGGAGTTCTGGTCTCGCTGTACAGGCTGTAGACGGGTAATTGACTTTTTGAGTCCAGTCCATGAGCCGATTCAATCATGTTATCCTGCTTCTCACCCCTGAATCCATGCTGGGGGGCAAAGATTGTTGTTAGGTGGACACCGTGATGAAGAAGCAAGTCGATAATATGTTCGTATTTCTCATTGACTGAAGCAGGGTGACAGAGTACAGCGACTCGATTTCCCTTGAGTAGAGAAAGCTTTTCATTAATGAATCGATTTAATCCTGTTCGAGTCATATTATACACTATCCTGATCTTCAGTTTTACTGAACTATTACCGTGACAATATAATAGAATGTCGAAAAGATTCAAAGTAAATTAATTGATCGGGTTGAGGTCAGAAGTCTTAGAATGTGAGAAGCTGACTATAGTTTTTAAGCCAGGATTCATGATGGCGATAATTTGGACATACAGACTGGACCAGCTCCCAGAATTCGGGAGAGTGGTTTAACTCCTTCAGGTGGGCCAGCTCATGGATAATAATATAATCAAGAACTTCCGGAGGGGCCATGATGAGTCTCCAGTTGAAATTGAGATTTTTAAGGCTGGAACAACTTCCCCATCGGGTCTTTTGGTTCTTGATGGTTATTTTATTAAACTGAACACCAATTTTCTCGCTATAATATTCCACCCGATGGTGAATAATTTCCTTTGCCTGATTCTTGTACCAGCCGGTGAGAAGATTCCGAATGATGGCTTGAGGGTTGTCCAATTGATTTAGGGATGTAAAATTAAGGTAAATTGCCTTGTTTTCAAAGAAAATCCCTTTGGGATTCAGACTTTCATCACATCGAAGACTCCATTTTTTACCCAAAAATAATATTCTATTGCCCTCCACAATGGGCCTGAATTGATTATACTCCGCTATTTCATAAATGATCTTGATTTTACCTAGAATCCAGACAGAATGGTCTTTGAGAAGTCTTTTCGCTTTGGATGGACTAATTTTCTTGGGCGTGACAATCTCCAGGCCTCTATCTCGACTTATGACCAGACGCATAAACTTTGCTCTATTACTGATCCGTACGGAATAGGGGACGATGTGACTATCCAATTGAATCTCATAACTTTTAGTGGCCATAGATTTACCGTATTTCAAGGGATATGCAGCTAAATACTAATTAGTTTCCCGGTATATTAAGTATGTTAACCCGCTAAATGAAGATTTCAATGAAATTATTTTAATAATGATTTCTTATGTCCCACAAACATTCTTGACTTCCTGATGCGATATGATGTGTTTAGTTTTCATAAATTCCATTATATTATACTTGACAATGTCCGGCTAATCTTACTATCTTAAAAAGTCAAGAGGATCATCAGTATGTTCAAGCTCATATTGCTCATCGTACTTTTAGTTATCGTCGCGTTTTTTTCTGCTGAGAATTCCGACAAAACTGTCCATCTATCTATATTTAATTATTCCCTTGGAGACCTACACGCTGTTGTTCTTATCTTTATCTCTGTGATATTAGGTATTTTACTTACCCTCCCAATAGTGATCAAACAAAGATATTTCTATTATAAAAAAATACGCCACCAATCCAAAGAGTGCAAAAACCTTAAAAAGGAAGTGAAGAAACTCACGTCGGATCAGCCCAAACTCTTGACACATGATAACCACCCATCCACTTAATTTGTTTAGACATTGCCATAGAACAGTTATTTTATTAGTTTCTTGTCTTATAAACCTAAGTTTTCTTGGTAGTGATAAACTAGTTACTGACGGATTTATCTAACTACCTGTAGAGACGCGAT
>CAJXGR010000011.1 GCA_913053665.1 uncultured Spirochaetia bacterium | reverse complement strand
ATTCCACAACAGAAAGGTCATAAAGACTGCTTTTTCCAAAAAAATACATGGTCGCCGCTTTGACACCGTAGACTTCATGACCAAAATCTATCTTGTTGAAATATAATTCGAGTATTTCGCTTTTTGTATAGTTTTTTTCCAAACGTAAAGCATATTTTAATTCCTTGAACTTTCGGGAATAAGTTCTTTCTTTCTTTGTAAATAGTTGTTTAGCTAACTGCTGGGTAATGGTGCTTCCTCCTTCCACTACCTTCCAGGCCGCAATATTTTTAAAAGCCGCACGAATGAGGCCACTAATATCCACACCTCTATGTTGATAAAACAGCTTATCTTCTGCCACAATGAAGGCATTGATCAGATTAGACGGGATTTCGCTAATTTTAGAGAGCCTTCTATTTTTACGGAAAAAACTGGTTATTTTATTGCCATTTATATCGTAAACTATAGTGGGTACTTCCAAATAGCGATTATTTGTTATCTGTCCAACTTCTGAGGAATTGTTTATCTCATAGGTGAAATTGGATAAACTGCTGCCCAATAGATAGCTGGCAAAAAGTATGACTAATATTCCACCCAGTTCTATGGATAGAGTTAGTCTTTCATGGGTCATGTATTTTCTTATTAAGAGTTTCATAATAATATTCATCAGTTATAGGATATTTCCCCTTTAAAATATACTTAAATTACTGCAGATGGTGATTATTTTATGAAATAATTTTAGTCATTGCACTTTTTTATTATTTCTTGACAATGTTTGCCCATATTATTATCTTAATCCTTGAAGATCATGACGCTGGAAACATGAGGAGTTCTTTGTGAAACGTACATATCAGCCCAGCCAATTAAAAAGGCGCCGTAAGTTTGGATTTATGAAAAGAATGAGCACAAAAAAAGGACGGCTGGTATTGAAACGCCGAAGGCAGAAGGGGCGAGCGAAATTAACCGTATCCGATGAACGCCGTTATCGAAGCTGACAAAGGCAAAAAGCATTCCTTTAAACAAAAGGAACGTCTTAATCACAAAGAGATACAAGAACTCTTCAAAAGAGGTAAAAGAATTAGAGCAAAAGATTTTCTGGGGCTTTATTTGAAGAATGGTGAAAACTTTGCAAAACTTGGAGTGTCTTTAAAAAAGAAATTGGGTAATGCCGTTACTAGAAATTATGAACGACGGACAGTAAAAGAAATATTTCGTACATCTAAATCTATTATACCAAATGTCAATCTCATGATTATTAAAGTAACCCGTTCTAAATTAGCTTTTAAAGACAAGGAAACACAAGTGGTCAACATGTTAAGGAAAATACAAGTTTAAAGAATGAGATGGATATTTGTAAAGCTCATTGAGTTCTACCAAAAGTTTATTTCTCCCCTTTTTCCACCATCCTGTCGTTTCTACCCCAGTTGCTCAGAGTACTCTAAACAGGCTTTTCAAAGATACTTTTTTTTAAAAGCCCTCTACCTCTCCTTTCTTCGATTGGTGAAATGCCATCCCTTGCACCCAGGGGGTTATGATCCTTTAAAATAAGCTCCAGGAGTCACTTAACTTATGGATCGTAATACTATTCTTGCGATTGCTCTATCGATTGCACTCTTTTTTATAGTCATGAAATTCTTTGTCCCAGCCACCCCAGCTAAAAAACAAGGTCCCAAAAAAAAAGAACTTCTTACTAAAAAGAAAAATCCGGTGAAGGATAAAAAAAATCCAATTGTTAAAACTAAAGATAGAAGTCAAAAAAAAGACGCAACAAAAGGTCAAAAGGATCCTAAAAGAGATTCCGAAACCCAAAAGGATTCATTAGCCCCTGATAAGGGTTTAAACATTGTACCAGTCAAGAATTATTATTTCAAATCAACGGAATACAGTAAAAAGTCTTTTAACGTTCAGACTGATGTCTTCGATATTCGATTTACCCCTGTTGATGCGGCGATCACCAGTTTAAAGCTAAAGAAGTATTCCCATAAAGATAAAAAAACAAAGGAAATGAAGTTGGTAGACGCTGTCTTTTTCCCCGACAATAAAGCGGTCTCCCCGCTGGCAACTAGTTTTCAAGGGGTTAAGGGATTAGAAAAGAAGGTCAAAAGCGTTTATCAGTATGGTATATATAAATATGAAAACGGTGAACTCAATAAGCAGGAAGATGGCGATCTTGAAAAGGATCGAGACTATAATACACTCATTAAAACCAATATAGATAAACTATCCAAACGTTACGGCACTAAGATGTCTAATTTGGTCATCATCTTGTTTAAGTCCCAATATAAGGTTCAGAAAAAGTCGGGCGATAAAACCTTTGAGTTTATCAAGATCTACACGTTGCATGATCAAACTAAGGATTATTTAATCGATTTGGATATGACCATCAAAAACCTGTCCGATAGTGAATACGCTGTTGTGAGCAATTCTGATGACAACGCCAGTTTTTATATCCACTGGGGCAAGAGTTTAGGCCCCTCTTATAACCCAAAAACTAAAACAAGTTATGATGAGAAGTTCGGGACAGCTTATCTACAACTGGATGATAAAGAAGTGGAAGTGAAAGAAACTGGTGAAGTCACCTCTCAGTTCAAGTGGTTAGCCCTTGACAGCCGCTATCTAGCTGTCTATCTGATTACTGAATGGGGTAATGATAGCCAAAACGTAAAAAGATGGAAAAAGAAAAATTACTTCGGTGAGGTCCGGAAAAGCAAGAAAGTCACTAAAGAAATCATTGGTCTTGGCTTCAAGCAATTCATATCAAAACCGGATAAAGATCAATCCTATCATGTGTCAGTGTTTGTAGGACCTAAGACACGATCTCTCCTTCAAGAGGCACGTTATGATGATTTTGGTCTAATAGAAGTGAGAAACAGAAGCTGGTTATCTATTATTAAACCCCTTGAATGGGTTGTTGAATGGGCATTATTCACATTTAATGACTACACCCATAATTATGGATTAGCCATTATAATTCTCACTATTCTTTTAAAAATATTAATGCATCCACTCACCAAGAAAAGCCTGAATTCCACCCGTAAGATGCAGGAATTAGCCCCTAAAATGAAGGAACTGGAAGCTAAATACAAGAAGGACCCACAACAAAAGCAGAAAGCCATCATGGCCATGTACAAAAAAGAGGGGGTGAACCCACTGGGGGGCTGTCTCCCTATCTTGCTCCAACTCCCTGTCTTTTGGGCTCTTTATGCCGTTATTCCCGTACTTCTTGATTTGAAAAATGCCGAATTCCTGTGGATCACTGATCTTTCATCCCCTGATACCATAATGAATATCCAGTTGGGTATAACTGACAAACTCAACATTCTACCCATCATCATGACCATCACCTCCGTTTTCCAAATGAAACTCACGCCTCAACCTACCATGGGGGCCTCCGGGGACAAAGCTCAGGCCGCTAAAATGATGCAGTACATGATGCCAGCAGTCTTTCTATTCATATTCTGGACCATGCCGTCAGGACTTGTTCTATATTGGACCGTACAAAACACACTTCAAATTGGTCAACAGCTTTATACTAACTATTTTGGCAAAACAAAATCTAAAAACAAGGAGAAAGGGGGGACCAAATAATGCTTGTTAGAGAATTTGAGGGCAAAACAGAGAAAGAGGCCGTTAAGCAGGCTCTCGAAGCCCTCAACCTGGACGAAGACCAGGTAAAAGTTGAAACCGTTAATTCAGAAAACAAGGTCGGCTTTTTTGGCTTTAGAAACCGGAAATCTGTTAAAATAAAAGTTTATTACGAAGAGCAACAGGCCACTGCTTTCGCCCTGGTCGTGAGAAATTATTTGACTCAACTTTTTGAGACCGTGAAGTTGCGGGCTGAAGTGGAAGTCGTTCAAGAGGAAGAGGATAAAATCTATATCAGTGTCTCCAGTAGTGAATCAGGATTGCTCATTGGGAAAAAAGGTAAAAATCTTGAGGCCATACAATTCATTCTAAATATGGCTATGAATAAAAGTCAGCAAGATAAAGATGAGTGGAAGAAAATCATTCTGGATATAGAAGGGTATTGGAATCGTCGGGAAGAAGCCATTAAAAGAGTGGCTCTAAGAGCCGCTGACTTCGTCCGCACCAGCAAAAAAACAAGGCTTTTACAAACCATGAATCCTTTTGAGAGGAGATTAGTCCACTTGGCCCTTCAGGACTTCAATGACATTGGCACTCGGAGCGAAGGCGATGGGACTTACAAAAAGGTACGCGTCTTTCTAAAGTAATGAAGGCTGATTATTTACAGGATACGATTGCAGTGATCTCAACACCTATGGGTAAAGGGGCCATTGCAATCCTCCGTCTTTCGGGTGATAAAGCTCTTAAGACAGCTTCCAGGATATTTTACAACCCTAAAGTCGATTTACTCACCAGCCCCCCACGATTCATGCACTATGGCAAAATCATTGATCCCCTAAGCCAGCAACTGATTGACGAAGTGATGCTCACCCACATGCCTCCTGAAAGCTCTTTTACACGGGAAGAGGTCGTTGAGATCTACTGTCACGGGGGAGACGTCATCCCGAATACCATCCTGAAACTTCTTCTTTCTTTAGGCCTTCGGATGGCTGAACCAGGTGAATTCACTCAGCGAGCTTATCTCAATGGACGGATCGACCTCACGCAAGCCGAAGCGATTCATGATATAATCGACTCACAAAACCAATTGGCCTCTCGAATAGCCCTGTCTAATCTGGAGAAACGCTTCTCAAAGATTATCTATGGGTTTAGAGATTCTTTGGTTCAGATTCTGGCCAAGTTAGAAGTCAATATCGACTATCCTGAAGAGGATTTAGAACCTCTGTATCGTGAAGAGTTCCAATCTACCCTTGAAAGTATCATCCATGAGACCGATCGTATTGTTTTGGACAGCCAAAATGGAAAAATCATCAAGCAGGGGATTAAAGTAGCCATCGTGGGCAAGACAAATGTTGGCAAGTCAACATTATTTAATTACTTAACAAGAGAAGATCGAGCCATCGTCTCTCACATCCACGGAACCACACGAGACTTTTTGGAGACCCATATCACTTTGGCTGGTGTACCCATAGAACTGGTGGACACGGCCGGATTTCGCGTGACCAACGATGACATCGAAGAGATCGGCAAAATACGCTCTCAAAACAAGATGAGCGAAGCAGACCTTATCTTGTGGGTTTTGGATTATAATCGGCCATGGGACGAAGGAGATGATCATGTCGCGTCAAGTATTAAGAGAGTCAGTCCAAAGGAAGTCATTTATGTGGTGAATAAAACAGACCTCGAAAAGGCCCTAGATTTAGAGGCCGAGAGCCTTTCTTTTCAACCGGAAAGGGTTTTCCACATCTCCCTTAAGGGGAACATGGGCTTATCTGACATGGAAAAAGGCTTTAAGTCTATCTTTCTCAAACAAGACTTCAGCTTCAATGAGCAAACCGTTATATGCAATATCCGCCAGGAAAGCTTATTACTGCAATGTCAAGCATCCCTTAAAAAAGCCCTATCAGCCTTATCAGAGGGTCTATCTTATGAGTTTATCGCCATTGACTTACGCGAAGCTTTAGACTCACTAAGTGAAATTGTTGGGGAGGTCACCACGGAAGACATACTCACTGAGATCTTTAATAACTTTTGTATTGGCAAGTAAACGATTCAAGATTCTCCTTAAGAATAGCACACAGATGACACGGATCATACGGATTTTCACGGATTAATATTCTATTCCTATCCGTGTCAATCCGTCCCATCCGCGTTATCCGTGTTCTATTTCTTTTTTCGATCATTTGGTGTCTCGATATTGCTTAATCCCTCAGCTAATAAGAGATTAGCCAGCTTGATAGGATAGTTTGTAATGATTCCATCCACCCCTAATGCGATCAGTTTTTTCATGAGTTTGGCCGAATTCACAGTCCAAGGCAATACTTTGAGAGAATTATCCTTAGCTTGCTGTATAAGTCGTTTGCCCACAATCCCTTTATAAGGGTGGATGGAGTAGAGAGAACAATTACTAAAGTGAGAGTTCGTGTTTTTCTTGGCCCGACTATGGAAAATATACCCACAGCGGATGCTATCATCCACATGACTCACCATCTCAAGCATTTCCGATGAAAAGGATGACAAAATAACTCGTGAGCTCATATCGTATTCTTTCACCAACTCAAGGACTTTTTTCACGAGTAATAAACTTCTCTGTTTGGAGTATTTTAGCTCGATGTTGAGGGAGATTTTATCCTGGACTAAGTCAAGAACCTCTCTCAGAGACGGGATGTAATCAAATTGAGCCTCCCGATTTTTCTCTCTCTTAAGAAAGATCCGAAACTTTCTTAAGGAGTCGAAATCAATGTCCTGGACCTTGACAGCCACGGAACTTAATCTTTTCAAGGTTGGGTCATGGAATACAACCACCTCATCGTCTTTGGTCAATCGGACATCAAACTCAATCATATCGATCTCATAGTCAATGGCTCTTTTAAAGGCTGTTAAGGTGTTTTCCACCGCGTGGACACCAAAACCCCGATGACCAATATTAAGTATCATTTATCCACCCGAAGGACTCTTTCAAAATTGCCCTGATCATCGAAATAGTTGATGAGCATGAGTTTATCTGTTTCTGAATACTGATAGGCCTCGGCGAAGATCTTTTCGTTTTCTTTATTAAACATCTCTTTTTTAGAGAGTCTGTTTTTTTCATCGTAATGAAAAACTTCGTAAGACACCAGCTCACCCTTGGGGCTCAGGATTTTCCTTAGATTCTTTCTCCCCTGATTGTCATGATAAAATAAAGAATAGTTTAGTAGTTCCAGTTTCTTATGGCCTGGATTGAAGGATAAGGTCTCACATTTCTCTAATTCTTGACGTTCATTATAGATATAAGTATTACGCCATCGTAGTGAACCTGATTTCTCCCGACACTCCCTGGTGATCAAGTGATTCTTATCATAAGAGTAGAGAAAGGATTCGATGAGTTTATGCTTGAAACGTCTTCGGGTATTGTGTTCTAATTTCTCTATGAGCCGTTGATCCGTGTCAGACAGGTAGTAAGCCTTAAAGAAGGAAGCGTCTAACTTTATGTCGTCTATACTTTTATACAATCCGATAGGCTCTTCCAGGTCAAAGTTCCATTTTTGAGAGTATACAATTTCATGGCTCACAAAGCAACTCCTAAACTCAAGCCCATCAGTCTATCTTAAGTCAAAGCGTCCCGAACTCGTTCCAATCGCCCACGAACGTCTTGACCGAACTTTTCCAGGTCTGAAGTGTTCTCCACCAGGCCTAGCATAGCCATCGGGTCTAAAAAGCTGACACACACACGATTATCCTCTTCTTCCTTGACTAAAACGTTGCATGGAAGCAAAAGTCCAACGTTTGGTTCAATATCCAGGGCCTGGGCGGCGAGAGGGGGATTACAGGCTCCTAAAACCTTATAGGGTCTCATATCTTTATTTATTTTCGCCTTAAGCGTCTTCTGGAAGTCGATCTCAGTGAGAACCCCAAATCCTTCCTTCTTCAATTCCTCTGTGACCTGACTCACTACGGTCTCAAAGTCTTTTGTCAGAGTCGTGCTAAATTGATACATGATGTTCTCCTTCATGACGTTTGCATTCATTAGCGATATACTGGAAAATAATAAAATATCTCAAAAAGACTATGCTAAATAATCACAATCTGTTTGATTCAATCGCTTACAAGCTCCTACAGACAGTTATTGGTTTAGCCCAGGGTATTTCCAAAAGGATAAAGTTTTTGCAGAATGGGTCGATTTGCTTTGGAGTGGTGAAAAGATGAAAAAAACCTACACGATCCATTTTCTGATCTTGAGTATAACCCTCTTTGCCATCGCTTATGGGGCCTCGATTCTTATTGGAGAGAAAGTCTATCGAAAGCAACAGGGGAAATGGCTGATGGAGTCTCGAAAACTGGGTCAGCGAACTATAGAAATACTTGGGACTAAAGATCTTACAGACAAATCGAATCTTCTGGACTACATTTATAAAGAGTATCTAAACAAAGAACCTGCCCTGGCCTTCTACCAGATTGGGAAAATGAAGAAAGGTCTTTTCCAGCCAATGCTGGGGGGGAAGCAGGCCAACAGCCCTGTATTCATGATCAATCTCAATGACCTGATTAGTCCCACAGGACAGACCAAAAATGAGTTCTTCCAAAAGGGCCCTTTTCTGATCTACAATCAAGACATGCTTTCCGGGACTCAATATTACGGCAAGCTTTTTATTGCCTTCGATGAAAGGATAGGGTCGTCTAAACTCACGGTATTTATTCATATATTTTCGTTCACTCTCGGAGTTCTGCTTCTATCCATCATTTTGTTTAAGTGGTATCAAAAGAGATATGGGATGAGGTCCCTGATAAGTGATGGGGATACTGACCAGGACACCATTCCGCAGGCTGTACTTGTTTATGAAGAAGGGGTTTCAATCCCTCCAGACAGTCCTGAGCCAATAAATACAGGAGGCTTTGTTGATTAGTTTAAGGATTCTATTAACAATACTAATTGTCTTACTGGCTTCAAAAGGTTTTACAAGAAGTGGGACGGGTTATTACTTCAAAGACAAACGGGTGATGAAAAAGTTTTATTCAAATGCCTTTTCCCACCAGACAAATAAAGTGGCTGAGAGGATCTATCGCTCTTCAGACCTTGAGGTGACACCCGATGACTTTACCGTCACTCCATCCTCCTTCACGGGTCATAAAGAGAGTACTCACTTTTTTATTGATCGATTGGTTCTCAGAAACCGATTTGCACCTCCATTCAGGAAGCAGGTCTTCCACTTGGCTGTTGAGTTCAAGGCTCCTTACTTTATGTTTGTTGATCTTCGTCCGAAAAAGCCTCTCTTACTGCCAAATTGGGCAAAAGCCCTGGACTTTTGGGTTCTGGCAACAGAACCAGACATCGTGATCTCCTTCTATTTTGAATATCCCAATGGCTTAAAGATGAGATATAACGTCCCAATCAAAGGTGATGGATGGTCAAAGATCTATGTGAACCTTCTAGCCGGGAGTAAAAAGACTTTATTTAGAGATTTGCCTATTAAGCTCACCAAGATTAGGGTCACAAGGCATTCCCAAAAAAGACCCACGGCTTTTTCTGTTTTCACCGGAGCGATACGGGCTTATAACTATCTTAAAAGTTTCCATAATTTGTACCTTGAACCCCATGAAACCTTCGCTGACTTTGAAAAAACCTTACCCCGTCACTGGAAATATACCATTGGTAATGATCCACCGAGTCAGCCGCTGGCTAAACTAGCCAATCATGAGGGGGGATCACTTGTTTGGGAAAGGAATAAGCAGTATCTAAGTCTGTCAGTTCCCCCGTCAGTCCATAAAAACAAAGATATACTCATTTATTTCCCCCTTGGATTCTATAAACTTAAAGAGGCCCACACCATATCTCTTTGGATCAAAGGGGAAGGCCGAAAGGAAGAGGTCTCCTTAATCTTTCAGGAAGGGAGACACCGCTATTTTGAGTTGGAGATAGCCGAGATTTACTTCACTGGATGGAGGAAAATTACAGCCACCATCCCCAAAAAAGAGATTCATTACTTTGAGAGCCACCGAAATCGTGAACGATATGTTTTATTGATTGGAATGAAGATCACACCGGGTACCCCTTCCAAAGACCCGATCCGCCTGGGATTCGATCAGCTGGAAGGACTCATTGAACCTGGTAAATTAGGGAATGTTAAAGACTTATAAGTGACAGGCAGTTCTTACTAATGGTTTTTTTCACTAGCAATTATTTAATCTACTAAACTAAATTGTCAGGTTGTAAACCCTGCAACCCGTAGAGACGCGATTAATCGCGTCTCTACGGGGCTGACAAGTTATAAACGTTTTAGTCTATGAAATCAGAAGTTCCAATTCCAAAGAAGCAATAGTCCTCCTGTTAAACCCAGAATACCAAAGCTAACTCCAACAATAGCTTTAACTTTACCCCTTATCACCTCATCACTTTCATTGATAAGAATGAGAGCTTTTATTCCAGAGTATATGCCCATCACGGAGCCCAGTCCAGCTAACCAGAAGATAGATAGAAGGATAGACTGGGTGACAAGCCGATTCACTGTTTGTTGCGTACCAGGGATTGGATGGCCAGATTTTACTGAAACCTCTTCATCCGGTACGAAAACTAAACCACAGGAGGGACATTCTGGTAAACCTTTTGTCACGGCATTGCAAGCCGGACAGATGTCTGGGATGCTCTTTTCACTGATGTTTTCATGGGATAATCTATGCTGGATGGCTTCTCTCGCTTCCTCTAAATCCCTTTCCGCCACCTGGATATGAATGGGACCGGTTGCTAAATTATACCCAGAACCGATTTGACCCAGTCCAAAAAGACTTTGAACTTCTTCGTTCTTGGAGTAGTAAAAGATTTCGGCACCTTCTAAAATGCTTTTAACCAGTAGATGTTCGGGTTCGTCATTTGGAATATAGACTGTTACAAGTTTTGAATCGTCTTTCATAATTATCCTGTTGATAACTTATTGCCAGGAACCTTTATAATCCACTGTGACAAAAATAAAGTGATCATAATGTTAAGTCAAGAAAAATCAGAAAAAAGGGCTTGAAAAGAACTTGGAGAAGAACAGGGTTCGTCCAAATCCCAGGATTGGGCGCCAAATCAAGTCTGAATCGAAGATCAACCTATTCTCAAATCAAAGGATCGGCAGTCATTTATCATGGAATGTCCCTCAATCTGCATTCCACCTAGGCAAAGGGCGCAATCTTCATATAGATAGACCTTGTATATCACAAATGTACTACAGTAATCCCTTTTTTTGTAAAAAAGCGAATGGAATAATGCATTTGTAGTATTATGGGTTATACTATTGGATAATGGAAGTTTGAGAGAATGCTGACATCCTTTACTATCAGGTAAATCATTATTTAAGGAGTGAAATCCTGACGTTTTCCCGTGGTTAGTAGGGTTTGGCCTGATAGTCCATTGATCTCAGACTTCCTTTAAATACAATAAAAGGTTGTAATTATGAAAAACATACTTCAAATATCCCTCATCCTGATCCTTCTCTTGCCCTTTGGCTCAGTCTTTGCAGATCATAGATGGGACGACCCTACCCTCATGATTGGCTTGAAAATGCCTTTTGGTTTTAATGTGACTAATTCCTCAAAGACCAACTTGAACTTTCTGGATACTGGAGGTGGGGCCACTGTTGGAGTAGGCCTGTCAGTGGATATCATTCCATTCACCTATCTGGATCTAGAAACTGGAGCTTATTATCGTTTTGCCAGCTTTAGGGATTTTGATGTATCCTTACAAGAGTTTTATTTCCCTATGATCCTTAAATTACGATTTCCTGTATCCTCTGGAATTGTGTTTTTAATCGGTGGAGGCACAGCCTATTTTCATGCGATCTCTGGAAAGGTAAATCCAACCGACACAGTGGATCCGGCCTTTGGCCAGAGATCCATCTCATTACCACAACAGGATCTACGCAATGGATTCAGTTTGATCTTTAAGACTGAGATTCAGGCAGAAATCGGGAAAGATTTGTTCCTATCCTTTGAATTGGGTTATGAAAAAGCTAAAAGATCTCTGGACATCGTAACCCATGATATCACTCTTGGGATAGGTATGACTTTTAAAGTATTTTAATATAAGGAGTTACTCATGAAAGGTATATTAGCGATTATCACACTCAGTTTGATCTTCAGTCTTGTTGCTTGTTGTGGATATAATGAAAATGGATATGATTCATCGTCATCCTGGTGTAATGACAGTTCAAGTTCATCCAATAACAGTCCGCCTCCAACACCTCTAGGCCCTCCATTGATTACCAGTACAAACGCCTCCAACACGGTGATCACGTTTAATCTGAGTGGTAATAATCTAACCTCCCTGTCAACGATTCAGTCCAAAATCACGATACGGAAGGGAGGGTTCACTGGATCAAGCGTATCATTTGCGGTCGTGCAAATCTCCCCGACTCAATATAACCTACAGGGCTTTGTCCTAAGTTCTGGAACTTACTATCTCACCTTTGAGTCAGGGACTTTTCAAAGTTCAATATTAGTCTCTCAGTCTGGAGTGATTAGTTTTGGGATCTAGATTTAGAATAATTGGCCCATCCTGGAGGAAACCTGTTGAATACTCTTGTTTAGCCCACTCTAGAGGATTCCTCCAGGTGATAGGCTTCATCATGTTTTTAGTCCATCAAATCAAGAGCCTGAATGTCTGATGTCTAAATCTATCCACATTTTACTCCGCACACATCGCCATCGAGTCGCCAGTATTTACAGAATACGAGTTCTCTATATATTGCAGATGCATTATATAAACCTGTTTTCTCTATAAATAGGCTTAAATTACTGCAATTGTAGTATGATGGGTTATACTATTAGATAATGGGAGTTCAAGAGGTGGATGGGATTCATTACTATCGGGTAAACAGATATTTAACCCATTGAATCTTAATATCCCCCTTGGTCAATAGTATTTAGTCTAACAACTTATCAATCTCAAACTCACTTTAATTTCAAAAACAGGACGTCATTATGCGATTTTTGCTTACATTTTCCTTTGTTCTAATCCTTCTCTCAACCTCTGACTATACTTTTCCTAAAAAAAAAGACCCTGTTGTCACAATAGGAGTGAAATTACCCTTTGGTTTTCATGCAAATCATTCTACAAGCACCAATCTGAGTTTTCTGGATACGAATGGTGGAAGTCTAATTGGAGTGGGCCTAAGTGCTGATATAATTCTTTTCCGCAATCTAGCCGTGGAACTAGGAACTATTTATCGCGTTATCGAATATGGGAATCTACAGATTAAAGAGTTGCAATTCCCTATGCTTCTTAAATTAAGGCTACCTCTTTCTCGTTCATTTATCTTTTTAGTGGGGGGCGGTGTCGCCTATTTGCATGAACTTTCTGGAGAAATTGATCCGGCTGATACAGTGAATCCAGCCTTTGGACAAGGCAGTATTTCTTTGCCGGACCAGGATTTACGCAATAGATTCAGCTTTATCCTCAAGATGGAGTTTCAGTCATGGCTCATTAGAGATACTTATTTTCTATCCTTTGAAATGGCCTATGAAAAGACTAAAAGGGCTTTAAACATAAGTTCTGATGATATTATTTTCAGTATTGGGATGAACTTCAAGATATTTTAATCCGCTTACCAGGAGCTATTTATGAGAAAGTCAACAGCTATGATGACATTTTTTTTTATCATTTATCTTGTCGGCTGCTGTGGTTCAGATTCTTCGGGCTGTGCCGATTTGGCAGAAGCTCTTGCCGACCTGGCCTCATCTTCTTCGTCATCTTCCAGTGCTTCATCCTCACCCCCAACTCCTGCACTGATTATCCAGATCAATACAACAACTACGGTGATCACCTTCAATCTGAGTGATAATAATATTGGTTCTCTATCAACGATTCAGTCCAAAATCACGATACGAAAGGGAGGATTCACCGGGTCGAACGTGTCTTTTACGGTTGTACAGATCTCTCCGACCCAATATAACCTTCAGGGTTTCGTTCTAAGTTCTGGAGCTTACTTTATCACCTTCGAGTCGGGGGCTTTTCAAAGCTCAACGGTCGTCTCTCAGGCTGGAGCAATCAGTTTCAGCATATAGGCCTACCCTGATATGGGTGACGGCCTCATCGAGGAAAGGTGATAACCTGTTAGGCGTACTGTTCTTTTGCCTGTTTAGCAATAGAAGCTTCTTCTGGATCATAGGCTTTTCCAGACCAGAGCATGGAATAAGCTAGCTCTTCATTGCCGTTCTCACAAAGCTCCAGGACCTTCTCAAACAAGGGCTGAAAGGTTTTACTTTTATGAGATTCCTCATGGGTCTCAAAAGATGCCCAAAAGGTTACAATAATCACCTCTTTGTCTTTGAGAGGGCTTTCTACGGCCTGACCCAGGGTGCTTCCTTCATTGGATATGTTCCCCGTGTTTTGAGCCACAAAGCCTCCGTAGAAGCCTGTCTCAGAGTGATACGTTTTTACGTTCTCACACAAATAACCCACACGCTCCTGCAGGTCATCGATGGTATAATCGGCCTTTAAAATCACCCGATTGATGGTCACCACCCCGTCATGGGGGAAATTGGGTATCAATCCTGACATAATGATCTCCTGTCAATTTGTTAATATTATACACGCAGAAATCATGCCAAAAAAAAGTAAATCATCTGATTCTTTAAATCAGTTGACATAAATATCTGAATATGTACAATATAAACGGTTCCAAATATATTAAAAGATTCGTATGAAGGAGGTAAAACGTGTCAAAATAACCCACATTGATGGGATGGATTGGGACATCCTTACTCATCCTATCCAGTTTTGAGGCAAGAACCTGTCCAGAACACTGAGACTCTCGAAGATCGAAGAAATCTATTCTTTAGCAGCCATTACGACCAAATGACATAATACCTTGACTTTGTCTCAGACGGCCATTGTAAAGTACAAAGTGTTTTAAAACATTATCTTGGTGAAGATGGTTTTATAGATTTAAGCTTCACTTAATCGTGAATGACACAGGGGATCTCCTTACTATTGCTTTGACCCCTGACAATGTAAATGGCTGTAACCCTTTAGAAGTAGGCAAGTTGGCTAAATGTTTATATATTTGACTGCCTAGACTTATCAGGAGCAAAAGCCGTCTCTTGGAAGGAATTGGTCACCAGGAGATCCTAATTCGATGTCTAAATTACCATATAGATCTCTCAAACTCAGGTTATTTACAGGATCGATGGGATTGAGAAGCCGTTCTGATAGGAATAGTGATGTTTAGACGGTCAGTTTAGGCTCTTTTACTGCTTTTACCTCATCCAAACGGCTTACCGGCGTGTTATATGGGGCTCCTTGCACTTTGGCCTTATCTTTCAGGATGTCAGCATAAATCGCTTCCATTATAGTGATAAAGTGGTCCAGAGTTTCCTTGCTTTCCGTTTCCGTTGGCTCGATCATCATAGCTTCCTGGACGATCAGGGGGAAATAAATAGTGGGAGGGTGAATCCCGTCATCGATGAGGCGTTTGGCCAGATCCAGAGCAGTGACGCCATGATCGCTTTTGATGCTCTTCATGGATATAATGAACTCGTGCATGCAGATTTTATCATAGGGAACATGGAATATCTTTTTCAATCGCTCTTTGACGTAATTGGCATTTAAAACAGCCAACTCACTCACCTTTTGGAGGCCATCGATCCCCAGAGTGATGATGTAGACATAGGCTCTTAGTATTATCAGAAAGTTCCCATAAAACCAGCGAATCCTTCCAATAGACTTCTCTCGGGAAGAGTCCAACTGGTAAGTTCCCTTTTCAGGATGTTTGATGACCTTTGGATAGGGTAAGAAGTCTTTGAGTTTTTCTGAGACACAGACAGGCCCACAGCCGGGGCCTCCACCACCATGGGGAGTGGAAAAGGTTTTATGGAGATTGATATGCATCACGTCAAAACCCATGTCGCTGGGTCTCACCTTTCCCACGATGGCATTGAGATTGGCCCCGTCATAATAAAGGAGAGAGCCGTTTTTCTTGAGTAGGTCACTGATTTCAAGGATGTCCTCTTCAAATAGACCCAGGGTATTGGGATTGGTAAGCATGATACAGGCGACATCCTTTGTGAGCAATTGCTTTAAGTGATCTATATCCACCATTCCCCTATCACTGGATTTCACCTGAATAGTTTTAAAGCCTGCCATAACAGCACTTGCTGGGTTCGTCCCATGGGCGCTGTCCGGGATAATGGCAATACTTCGCGACTCACCACGACTCTCAAAGTACTTCTTGATCATGGTCACACCCACATACTCCCCTTGTGCCCCTGCGTTTGGTGCGAGTGGGACATGGGGGAAGCCTGTGATCTTTCCTAAAGCATTTTCCAGCCCATAAATGATTTCCAAAGCCCCCTGGACTTGAGTGCTATCCTGATACGGATGGATGTTAATGAAGCCATCCAGAGAGCCCGCATACTCATTGATTTTTGGGTTGAACTTCATGGTACAGGATCCAAGGGGGTAAAAGTGAGTGTCTACCGAGAAGTTCTTGTGGGATAGGCGGACAAAATGACGGACTACATCGAGTTGACTTAGTGAGGGTAGGCCTATAGGGCTTTTACGGGCTATCCATTCAGGGATTTCACTTGTTTCTACGTCCAGATGGGGGAAAATCACCCCACGGCGTCCTTCAACGGACTTCTCAAATACGTTTTCGTTCATAGTTTACTCATTTAGATGTTTATTTGACCATGAATGACGGCTAGCGCTAAAGGCCTGTAGGGGCGATCCGCCGGATCGCCCCTACAGGCCGTTGGATAAACTCGTTAACAATGAGTTTATCATTACCTGTTCTTTAAACCAAAGTTTGGGTTAAATCGTCAAAAGTCTCTCTACGCCTGATAAGCCGTGCCTGACCGTCTCGAACCATCACTTCAGCTGGTCTGGGGCGAGTATTATAATTGGATGCCATGGAGAAACCATAGGCTCCGGCGTTTAATATGCCTAATATATCCCCCTCACGGATTTCAGGGATACTTTGATCCTCAATACCTTTTCCATTCTGGGTAAACACATCGCCACTTTCGCAGATATTCCCTGAGACAGCTATCTTATGAGGCGTCCCCTCGGGATTGCTGCAGTTAACAATCTCATGATAGCTTCCATAAGTCATAGGCCTGATGAGATGATTAAAGCCGGAGTTTGTCCCGGCAAACTTATGAGTAGGTGTTTCCTTGATGTTATTTACCGTCACCAAAAGCGTTCCACTCTCCCCTACAAGAAATCGTCCTGGCTCAAGGTAGAGAGAAAGATTCCGGCCGTATTCTTTGCAGAATTGACTGAAGCGTTGGCTGATCCGTTGACCGAAATGGGCGATGTCAATCCCATGATCTCTAGGCCGATAGGGAATCCCAATGCCCCCGCCGAAGTCAATGAACTCAAGGGTCTTAAAGTGTTGAGCCGCTCCCAAGATAATGTCAATGGCTTTTATGAACTCGTCCACTTCTAATATCCCTGAGCCTATATGGGAATGAATACCCACAATCTTTAGATCGTATTTTGAAGCCAGAGATTTGATCTTATCTATCTTATCAAAGTAAATACCAAACTTACTTTCAGGGCCCCCCGTGATGGTGTGTCCGTGGTGACCAGCTCCACAGTCCGGATTGATGCGTATACAGATGTGAGAATGGGGATTCATCTTGCCGTAGCGCTCTATTTGGGAGAGAGAGCCCAGGTTCTGCTGAATGTTCTTATCCAGACAATACTTCATTTCTTCATCTGTCACGTTATCACCAGTGTATAGGATCTCATGGCTTTGGTACCCTGCTTTGAAGGCAATTTCTACCTCCCAGGGGGATACGGCATCGATCCACGCACCTTCTTCCCTGAAGACTTTCATGATAGAAGGATTGGTATTGGACTTACAGGCGTAAAGAATCTGTTTGTTTGGGTAGCCGATGGATTTCTTGAGTATTTTTATTCTATCTCTTAATATATCCTCATCATAGACGTAAAGGGGTGAGCCAAAACGTTCTATGAGTTGGCTGACTTTAACCTTCCCGATTGCTACCATCAAAATATCCTGTACAGTAGTATGATTCTTAATATTTAGTGAATATAGCTATGATAAATAAGAATAATAAAGTTATTTATAACCTAATCTTCCTCGACCAGGACAAGGCCCTCAAAATTCTCCACCACTTTTTTATTGGTTGAAGCGCTGTTTATATTGGTAGAAGGAGTGGGTCTGGTTTCTTGAACAGGTGCAGATCTCCTGGATACTTGTGTTTCCTTAGTCTCAGTGACGGGATCATCGTCCACCTTAGGAGATTCTTTTGCCTGGATAAGGGATTCTTCCCATTGGCTGATCCTGGTGTCTAAACTGATGATATAGTCCTCATTATATTCGTCCTGTTCAAATTGGTTGATAAGACTCACGATGAGGTTGCTTCCCTCTACCAAATCCGGGTAGTAATGAGCATAGAGTTGAGCGATCTTCTTAAAGTAGGGTAAAAGGTTATTCTTTAGCTCAATACTCTTCAAAAGGCCGCCCATCTTCAGATTATTCTCTATTGTCTGCTCCTGAAGCTGGTGGATAAGCTTTTGCTGTTCCCGTATAAAGTTTTTCTGTAAAGAAAACATAATCTTTCCTCGTGGTGATTAAGATAGCACTTTTCATGGATAAAGTCAAGGTCTAAAAGCTTTTCAAAGGGTCAGTGACTCATTGATACGAGTCTTAAGAAAATAAATCCTGAAATGACTTGATAAATAAACTTTAGATAACTATCTTTTGCAATAGATTCATTTGTTTTAATCGACAAAAATATAAATGATTCCATTAAAAATAATTACATTGTATGTCGATGTAAAGAATGATTACTAAACTACCCAAAGCTTCTTTAGGCTTAAGGATCAAAGCTTGGGGACTTAAAACTAAAAATCAACAGGTCAATATAGATGCCCAATTTAACAGTCGTCTACCAGGACGATACGTCTGTTCACGGCAGGGTTTATGATGGTTTAACCATTTGTGACGCACTGAGACAGATTGGTAATGTCACTCAAATGAATTGTGGGGGGCGAGCACGCTGTGCCACGTGCAAGGTGAGGATAGTGAGCGGTTATGAGTCTCTCACGGAAGTCACCGATCGGGAGCTTAAGAGATTAGGTTTGGAAAACGTTAACAATCGTTTTCGCTTAGCGTGTCAGACAATCATTCATGGGGATGTGGTTATTTCACGGAACTAGCAAGCCGATTATTTAAGTCAAATGGAATCTTTCTTACTGATGTAAGGATAGACCCACGTGTTTACCGTTCCACCCCCCCTCCGTACGGGTTCAACATGTTGAACCCGTACGGAGGGGGGGCATTCGCCTCTATGGTGCCTGCATGGCCCTTTGAATTGGGCAGACACGTGGGTCTGCCCCTAGAGGCAGTCATCACTGCCAATTTCTGAATTACCAAGAGAACGCTATGTCAGTCAGTTATTACGATATATTGAATGTCTCGTATACAGCCAATATTGAGGACATTAAAAACTCCTATAGGGTGATGGCCAAGCGATATCACCCGGATATAAGCTCTTCAGAAAACGCCTCCACTATCTTTAAACTGATCGTCCAGGCTTACCAAACCCTGGGAAACACCGAATCCAAAGAGGTTTACGATAAAAAGTTCTTTGAGTCAAACCTTGTCTTTGAGGATGGAAGAGGGTATATCAAGTTTCCCAAAAAGCGTATCCACTACGCCTCATCCCTCAAGAATCTGGCTCAAAGCGGTATGTTAGCACGAGGCCAGGCTAAACGTAAGCATAGACTCAAGAGTTTTGGATATGATATTTCTTTATCCCTAACAAAGACGGAACACCGTCGTGGTGTCGCTGTCAGGTTGTCTCTTCCGGCTAAAGGAACTTGTTATGTCTGCTATGGTATGGATCAATACTGCTATCTTTGTGATGGTCTTGGGATTTATAGCTCCACAGATGATTTAGACTTTCTCATCCCCCCGAACACCCCTAACAACAAGATCTTCGACATCGACCTGCGGAAGCATCCACCTCCTACAAAGTTCAGCTACTTCACGTTAAGCAATCTCACGGTATGGGTCAAAGTGATGGACCAGCCATGAGTTTCATCCTCCCTGAGATTGATGACTACCTAAAATCTCTCTCTGGGCCTAAAGACAAGGATATAGAAAGTGTCCAGTTAGCGGGTCAAAGAGAAGAAATACCCATTGTGGACGAGGAAGTCGGCAGGTTTTTATCCCTGTTGATCCTGACAAAACAGCCCAAAAAGGTTTTGGAGTTAGGGTTTGGAGGGGGCTACTCAAGCCTGTGGATGGCCAAAGCTCTGGGTGAGGGAGGGATGATTACCTCCCTGGAACTGAATACCGACCGTGTGGATCGTGGACGAAGGATATTTCAGGACTTGGATCTTTCTCCCAGACTTCAATTGCTCTATATAGACGCCTTAGAGTACCTACAAAACACCACTGAGACCTATGACTTCATCTTTTTGGACGCTATCAAGAGGAGCTACGCAAGGTATCTCCCTCTAATTCCCAGGGTTCTTCGGAAGGGAGGGATTTTTCTGGCGGACAATATTCTCTTTCGGGGGAATGTGGTGAAAACGGATCCGGGAAAGAAGTATCAAGCCGGCACATCAGCGATTAAAGCCTTCAATAAGACCCTCTCAGTCTCCTGTGACTTTAAGACAATCTTTTTGCCCATAGGAGATGGTTTAAGTTTCTCCGTACGGGTTTAATCATTTATACATCAGAATATAGAGATGATAGTATCTTTAAGACGCGACAGGCAATTTTTAGGGAAACCCGATTAAACACTTTTCAGGACATAGAACTCACTAGCCCAAGCCAGGATTTACAGTATAAATGTATTCTGTAAGCAAAAACTTAGGAAAGAAGAGCTCTCATTGATGTGACTCGATTTTGTATCCTGCTATCAATCGCTTTTATTTTCTGATAGTTTTCTTCAATAACCTTGTGAGCATTGCTTATAGTCAGCTTGAACTTGAGGCCGAATGAGAGGGCAATCTCTGCAAGACGTTGATTCACTAACCTTTTTTCATGGGAACTCATAATAATCCTCCTTGTGGATGAGTCAAAAAAACCTTGTTATAAAAATCGGATATTAAGTTCTGGACTTGAGGGATCAGAGGATTTTTTCTATAAGTTTTCATCATTTCAGTGTTCCGTCAAGTTCAATGGATGGTTTTACCCCATTGAATCTATCTCTCCAGCCTCTAGGGACGACCTGCCAGAAACTGTCGCATTAGTGATTTTGACCCAATTTAGTTTTATAACCTGTAGGGGCAGACCCACGTGTCTGCCCCATCCAAAAGGTTATACAGGCGCCATAAGGGTGAATGCCACCTATCCGTACGGGTTCAACATGTTGAACCCGTACGG
>CAJXGR010000010.1 GCA_913053665.1 uncultured Spirochaetia bacterium | reverse complement strand
TTCCTGTCTGTTCGGGATAAACAATTATCTAGAGAATTAAATAGCCCTGCCTAAAAAGCTCAGTTATTATCCGTTTGCAGTATATCTATTTGGAGAAAGATTATTTAGTTCCTTCCACGTTGTCAAAAAGAGGAAAATCGCCCGTCCTTATATTTGTTTTGCCTGAAAACCTTATTAAGCCAATAAGGTCTCTTAGGGACGTGTCCAATGAATCCAGGCCATCCGGTTTTACAAGAATATCCGTTGCACCCTGTTCTATAAGATTCCTGTTGCCAGAACTTGTTGTACTGAAGTCCTCAAAGGAAAAGGTATAGGTTGGCTTCTTGAGCATGAGTCCATATTTTCCCGCGTGATAAGACCCCCCATCACTTTTAGACTCAACCACTAGAATCCCGTCGGACAAAGCACATATCGTTTTATTCCTGGTCATCAAAAATCCCTTATGAAAGGGATGACTTGGGTAGAACTCGGAAATCACCAGCCTACGATCCTCTATATTCTTTTTGAAATAGATCGCCGCTTCTGAAAAATGATGGATCCCATACCCCAAAACTAAAATGGTCTTCCCGCCTGCGGATAAGGAGCTGTTGTGGGCAATTTGATCCACCCCTTTCGCGTATCCACTTGTTACCGTAATTTTCTCCTTCGCCATAAGCTGACTCACTCGCTGTGTCAAGGTTATTCCCGTTTTGGATGGAGAACGTGTGCCCACCACGGCAATTTGTGGATCGTTCAGAAGACTTAGATTGCCTTTGGAATAAAGAATGGGAGGAGCCGCTAAATCCAGACCTTCTATTAATTTCTCTGGATACGCAGGATCAAGGATCGTAGTGATCTTAATATCTTTATCAGACAGGGTTAAAAGCATATCCTTCGCCTCATCCCAGTGGGAGAGATAGTTTTTTATCCCGATCCTGGAAGACTCATTGATGAAGGGGTAATTTTCAAACAAACCTTTGGAAAAATCCGTAAAAAACTCAATGATTGAGATTTTGAGCTTTTTGTTTTTCTTTATAATTTGATTGAACTTAACGGCTCCAACCCCTTTCATTCTGGATAAAATCATGAAATATATTAATTCTTCTGGTTTTGTCATACTGTAAAAAACAACCAGTATTTTTGTATCCTTAGATTATACCTTAAGTTTTTTACAGTAGTTCTGGAAAACGTGGTCGGGATAAAGCCTGTAGATTTCATGTTAAAATATTTCTCTGCAGGCAGTTGAAAAATATTTAATTCCTGGACCCTTGATTCTTAAGGGATAAGATATTAGATTGTATATTCTGAGATTGATATTAAATATGAATAAATCTGTCCTATCCAACAATCAAATCCCCTCAGAAGGTCTTAAGATAGATCGCTACAATATGATTTATCTCGTATTCATTGGTATTTTTGTGGCCTTCATGGTTTTAACCAATACGGTGGGTGTGAAGCTGTTTCAAGTTCAAGGGATCAAGATATTTGGGGGCAACTTAATTCTCCCCGTCAGTATTGTGTGGTATCCCCTGACTTTTTTGATCACAGACATCGTCTCAGAGATGTATGGGGCTAAACACGCCAGAATCCTCGTCATTATGGGATTTTCCATGAGCCTTCTTTTGCTGGCCTTTGCATCTATTGGGATTGGTCTTCCTTTGGCTGAAGGCCCTTATACCGGATTACCCTTTGATTTTCAGGTGGCTTACACAGCGATATTTGGCTTGGCCTGGAGGCTTCTTCTAGGCTCTATGGCGGCTTATCTCCTGGCACAGTTCGTCGATGTCCATCTGTTCCACTTCTGGAAGCGAGCAACAGGAGGAAAGCATCTTTGGTTAAGAAACAACGGCTCCACCATGATCTCACAAATCATCGACTCCTTTACGGTCAATTTCATATTTCTTTACAAGAATGACACCTTTAACCTTGATTTCTGGGATGTTGCCAGTATATCCCTGGCTTCTTATATTGTTAAAGTCCTGATAGCGGCTTTGGATACTCCCTTCTGCTATTTAGGGGTTGCTTTTGTTGAGAGAGCCACGGGTGTTAAAGGAAAAGACATCGCCTGATTTCTTTACAGGCCTCTATAACTCCCTATCATTTTATCAAAACTGATTTGACGACCAGGGTAAGCAAATGACATTTCAAGAACTAAAGAAAATTAAAGATCAAATAAACTGGGATATCAAGCCAAAGAAATCCTTTAAATTAACCCAAATATCATCCCTGAATGATCTGGATATACCCGGTCAAGGCTGGGTGAAAGGCTATTTCTTTTATATTCAGGTTCGAGACCACAGTCCACGACTCACCTTTGTACACGTTCAAAGCGGACACTGTGAGAACCTTGGGATTATATCCTTTAGTAAAGAAATCCTTGAACAGGCCGTATCAGAGGCAGGTGGTGCCGTTCAGCTTAACGGCATTTATCCCATAAACGCAACGGTGAAGACTATATTAAAAGGTGAATTAAGTGTATAAATTACTTTGTTCCTACTATTTAGAAAAATCCATCTAAAGTGTAAATATTCATTTCAATCAATATATCGATCGTATGAGCTTATGTTAGACAAAAAATGACGGGTGGTGCTTGACAAATCATAAAAAACCATTATATTTCATCTTTACTTCAGGGTGATGAGAGTCACTTGGAGTGTTGGATACATTATGGGGAGGTTCCCGAGTGGTCAAAGGGGGCAGACTGTAAATCTGTTGGCTTCGCCTTCGAAGGTTCAAATCCTTCTCTCCCCAAATTACTTTAACAAGTTTAGCCAAATTATGTTCTATAACTTATTCTCATGATTTATCGTTATTCCTCAATATTATTACTTGCTTTAATGGGTTGTTCCGGTCGACAGGTCTCTCCCAGTCTTTTACCCACAAGCGTTGAGAAAACAATCCACCGCTTTAATTACTGTCTGAATCAGATCAAACATCCTAAAATCTTTCAAACACTCAATGATATCCTTATTGGCAAAGCACGAGACGAGTTTAGAGAACTTGGGATTATATTTTCCCAACTTCGACCTGGACAAAATACAGGGAGTATAAGCAGTTCAAGTACGAGTAGTAGTACAAGTACGACGACTAACAGTACTGTTAGTACAAGTAGTACGACAAGTACGACCAGCAGTAGCGTTGGCGTCAACAGCAGAAAGTTTAAAAAAGAGTTAGAACTTTATACCCTTTACGCCCGATCTCTTAAAATAAAAATCCTAAGTGTCCAATATAATAAAAAGAAAGCTACGGCTGAGACGATCTTTTTCGACAGCCACCTAATCCTGGAAGAAAGAAAAAGGATTCTCCTGGAATACGCGGATCGACTCTGGAAAATTAAAGAGATCATTGCTATTTCTGTGGATGATGATGACTAAATGCCTTATTCCTGGTAGTGATAATTGCTTGTAGGGGCAGGTTTAAAACCTGCCCCTACAAGCCATTGGATAAATTGGTTATAACTACCTTGTTCTTAATAAAACCTTGAACGAATCACCACTTCATCCATTATCAGGCAAATACTATGAAAGATCTATTCGATGTGATTATCCTTAGTCTGGTCCAAGGGGCTACCGAATTTCTCCCGGTGAGTAGTTCAGGCCACCTGGTTTTGTTTGAACAGATCTTTAAGTTCCAACCAGAAGGTCTTGATGAGCATCTTATTAACGTAGTCCTTCACTTTGGGACCATGATGGCGACTATTCTTGTGTTCAAAGAGGAACTCATGGATATTCTCAAAGCCATTTTTTCTAAACGTATCCTGAAAATCAAAAGCCTCAAAAGTATACAAGAGGACAATTCCCTCTGGCTGGTTCTCATAATCCTCATTGGTACTATCCCAACAGGGTTGATAGGCCTATTCTTTAGAGATCAGTTTAAAGAGCTAGAAGGCAGCATTTTGGCAGTCTCCCTGGCTTTGATCATCACTGGGTTGATCCTGTTTTCCATCCGCTTTATTAAACCGCCTTCTAAAGAAGATTATAAAGATATCACCCTGTGGGATTCGCTTATCATAGGGACGGTCCAGGGATTAGCCATCACTCCAGGGATCTCTCGATCTGGAATTACAATCAGTGCCGGCTTATGGAGAAACATTCGACGGGACAAAATAGGCCATTATTCCTTCCTTTTATCCCTTCCAGCCATATTTGGAGCCACTCTTCTTGAACTGGGTCATGTGAACTTGAGTCAATTAAAGATTTTACCCCTTTTGATTGGATTTATCGTTTCTTTTATTACGGGATATATCGCCTTGAAATGGCTGCTTAAGTTTGTGAATCAAGGAAAATTACAATACTTTTCCTACTATTGCTGGGCTATTGGATTGGTCTCCCTTGTGATCTATTCCCTAAAATCTGTGAACAGTTAACTTATTGATAATTAGATCGTAAACGGGTTTATTAATTATGTTTTGAGGGATGTCAATTTTCTCAATGGTTATGCCGAGAATGGGATCAGTCGAAACAGGATGAGTTGATGCTATTTCATGGGACTCAATCAGTGTATCACTGGCTTGAAACAGATAATATAGATATAGAAGGCTTCTTGAGCACCTGTAGGGACAGTCTTTATGGCAAGTATTTGGTGATAACATCCTATGACAGAGGGCCGTTAGTCCCCAGTGTCGAACAAAAGGCGATTGGATGGCGTGGGGATTATGGGTTTATGTACAGTCCTGCTATTGATAAGAGTTTGGAGATCCCTCATGATGAATATGATGAGTGGTACTTATTTACAAAGTCTTTAGAACAGCCCTTACCTGATCTTTCCATCTTTGTTGAGGTGGATGGTTTTAGACTTCGTGATATAGAAAGCCCATCTGCAGAAAATGATCCCAAAGGAGCCATCGATTATGGCGAGTTTTTTGACTTACTTAAAGAGCAGCAGGATCATTTCTGGGATCAGTTAAACAAGATTGGAGCTGAGACTTATATATCTCATGGTGATCACTTTATCTTTGCCAGTCAGGATATTGATTTATACAACCAGGTTAAATTGCAGTTGGAGTGATTCTTAATAAAACCAGGGCTTCTAATGCTCTATCAAAGGGATTTGCTCGATATAAAGGATTATTTAAATGGGAAAAAAAGCACTTATATTCGTTGCCACTTTAATTGTAAGCTTTCTATCTATCAGCCTGCTAACGTTTAGCGTTTATGATCCCTTTCTCTCGATCGGAGATTCGGAGATTGAGATAGTTAATTGGTTGGGCCAACCAGGTGCTTTTATTGCCCACCCCATATTTACCCTGTTCGGGCAGGCCAGTTACTTGATAGTGTTGGCTATGATCTTGATCTACCTGTCTTTTCTAATTAAAACCCATAGGGACAAGAGATTCAGGCGAATCATGGGATTCTTTCTCGGTATTTTTGCCCTATCCTATTCTATAGTTGTTTTCACGGGTGACCCAAGCTTTAAAGGTGGGGGAGTGCTTGCTGGAATCGTCCATACCTTAGTGACTAAAGGATTCGGCCTATTCGGTGAGCTGGGATTTGGTCTCAGCTTGATCGTAGGATCTTTATACCTGATATTTGACCCTCCTAAAACCCATCTTGATCAACTTTATGACAAAGTTTTACTCCTGAAGAAAGTATTCAATGATCGTCTAACGGGATGGACTCAGGGACGGGGTGACAGGCTTCCATTCATTCAAAAGGTCTCTGTTCCCCAGACTGGTAATGACTCCAATCATGAGAGTCCTATTCCCGCGAAGGAATCCAGTGAATCTGTGGAGAAATCTATAGATGAGGAGTTAGAAAATCCCGTATCGGTTCGTCATAAAACTGAAAAACCAAGTGACCCTTTCCCGGAATCCGAGATCATCTATCTGTCGCCGGAGAATGAATCCTTTATCACTTCAAACTTAGTGTCAGAAAAGAAAACAGAACCTGCCCTGTTTGATCATAAAGTTCAGGACGCTTGTGTGGATCAAGTAGAGTGCCCTATTGACAAACCCGCTCTTCAGGATATATCTATAGAACTTAAAGGCCATGTGTTAACCGCTACGTTACAGAACTGGAAAGACTTAAGGGATGAGGAAATTAAACGACAGAAATGTAACGAGCTAAAAAAGCTGAATCAGTTGCAGGAATTGGTGGAAATGACTGTTTATAGCCCTTCTCTTCCATCCTCTATCACAGATACAATGTTCCAAACTCCAATAAATGGATTTATTACCCTGGATCTACCCCATCAGCGTGTAGAGGTTCAAGCTGTTGAGCCCTTCGCTGATCCGATCAATAAAAGCCTGGAAAGCGAGTATAGCCCTATTCCCAGCCTGCCTCAATCAAGTAAGCAAGAATGTTATGACTCATACGAGGAACCAAGTATAAATACCTTGAAACCATTACCTAATCTAAGGGTTCATCCTCTAACCGATTCAATCGTTCAAAGCTTTATGGACTCATCTGCTGAACAAATCGGTGATCAAATAGATGCTCCTTCGACCTCTTCGACTTTAATGGCTCATATAGAGATCAAAACAGGCTTTTCCGATTTAGCCCTATCACAAAGTGAGCCTGAAGCTGTCCGTTCGGATGAATATGAAACAGCCAGTAAGTTGCAGTCTACTTTACAGGAGTTTTCTATAGAGGCAGAAGTTATTCACGTAGCGCGGGGGCCAGTCATTACGAGATATGAGATTCTTCCTGCCCCTGGGATCAAGGTGAGCAAGATTGTTGGACTCCAGGACAATATAGCACTGGCTTTAGCCGCGTCTAAGATACGGATTGTCGCCCCTATCCCTGGAAAGTCCGCTGTGGGGATTGAGATTCCCAATAAACAACGGTCTACTGTCACCTTTGGTGATCTGATCACCAGTCCAGAGTTCCAAAAGCAGGAGTATCATCTTCCTATAGCATTGGGGAAAGGGATTTCAGGCCAAACCATCATTGAAGACCTGGTCACCATGCCCCATCTATTGATTGCAGGAGCCACGGGTTCGGGAAAAAGTGTATTTGTCAACACCTTGATTTGCAGTCTTTTATTTTCTACAAGCCCGTCGGAAGCACGCTTTATCATGATTGACCCAAAACGAGTGGAGCTTAAGATGTATGATGAAATACCCTATCTTCTTGCACCCGTCATTACAGAGCCTAAGAAAGCTGTGATCGCTTTAAAATGGGCCGTTAGCGAAATGGAGGATCGCTATAAGCTGTTAGAAGCCTATAGTTGTCGAGATATTCGTAGTTTCAACAGAAAAGTGATAGAAATGAAGTCAAAGGAAATGGCCGTTGACCCACTTATGGAATATATTGTCATTATTATCGATGAGTTCGCTGACCTTATGATGGTCTGTGGAAAAGAAGTTGAGGAGCAGGTCTCACGACTGGCCGCCATGTCACGGGCTGTTGGCATCCATTTGGTACTCGCCACTCAACGTCCTTCAGTCGATGTGATCACCGGTTTGATAAAAGCTAACTTCCCGGCTCGTGTGGCTTTCCAGGTCTCAAGCAAAACGGAGTCACGGATCATATTGGACACAAACGGGGCTGACAAGTTGTTAGGTAAAGGGGATTTATTATTCACAGCCCCTGGAATGGGTAATTTGCTTCGCATACAAGGAGCCTATCTTGGCGATGATGAAGTCAGTGAAATCACGTCCTACCTTAAGAGTCAGGGAAAACCGAACTATGAAAAAGAACTTGAAATGATCGACGTGGAAGAAGATGGATCCTCTGAGGGGCAGCCTGGTGACGAGCCATTATTTCGTGAAGCGGTGGAAATCATATTAGCCGATCGAAAAGCCTCGGCTTCTTATCTACAAAGGAGAATGAGAATTGGCTACAATCGGGCCGCAAGAATTATTGAACTCCTTGAAGATAAAGGAATCGTCAGTCCTGCCATTGGGAGCAAGCCCCGAGAAATATTGATCGATTCTTATTTACCGTAGATCGCTGTTGGTACTTCATGATATACGAGTAAAAACTATCGTTCATCTGGTGTTAGATCCTTATAAAAACTGCTAGATCATAATACATTTTATTAAACTGGTATACTGAACCTATTCCTTTACTTATACCTGAAAAGCTAAACGTTTAAGGCTTTTTCAATGGGATTATATATCACTTGTATAAAACATTATTTGACCTTTCAACTCCCGATTGTTAGATTTCTCTTAATAAAGAAATCCGTTTCCAATCATTTGGTATAGTATTTGCATAAATTACTCATATAAAGAATATTTAGTTTAAACTATCATATCTTTTAAGAAAAATATTAATTAATCATGATTTAGACAGGCTATTGGAGGAAATATGCCCCATAATGCTGAAGATATATCCTTAAAACTATTGAGAGTGTTGTACCAGTTCCATAAAGAAAATCCAACAATAGGGCTTGAAGAAAAGCTTTTGGAGAACAAGTTTGAGTTTATTGATCAGATACGTGGTCGAGAGCGGGTTCAATTTTGTTTAGAGAGTCTCATCAAATTGGAGTTGGTTCAGCGGAAAGAAAGAGATAAAAAAATACGCTATGCCATTACTGATACAGGGATTCAGCACTATCAAAAGTTTAAGTACTTGAGGGAAAACACGGATTCATCCAATGCCGTGGTTGTGGAAGGGAATTGGACAGGTAATCTGGACCATTATCATATCCACTACCACTATGATCAAGAAAAAATAAGTCATTTCCCTGGTGAGACAGAAGAGTTCATTCGCCACTACAGTGAATTGCTGGATGAAATAGAAGCCACCGAACAGCTGATCATCGATGATCCTCCTGAAGAAGAAAAGATCCTTGAGAGACTGGGCCACATGAAAACAATCATCAATCTGGATTCTCTGGCTCTAGGCGGTCGATCAAAGTGGGAAAGCCGGTTGGAGAAACTGATTGACCGTCTTGAGGAAGCCCGTATGGATAATGTGGTTAGGTAAGTGATATTTAGAGGAGAACCTGGTTTTGGGAAAAGGCAATATGAAGATTGACGCAAGAAATTTCAAGGGAACACGAGATTATTTACCCAATGAGATGATCTTACGCAATCAAATGATAGAAAAGATACGCAGATCCTTTGAGGTATTTGGTTTTGTCCCCCTTGAGACCCCTGCATTGGAGTATTTAGACGTACTGACCGGAAAGTATGGCGAAGAGGGGGACAAGCTAATCTATCGCCTCAATTACAAGGGGGGATCAGTGGCTGGCATGAAGTACGACCTGACAGTCCCACTGGCCCGCGTGATGACCCAACATAATGATATAGTTCTCCCTTTCAAACGGTATCAGATTCAACCCGTTTGGCGTGCTGACCGACCCCAAGTCAGACAGGGGCGATTTAGAGAGTTTTATCAGTGTGACGCAGATATTGTAGGAGTCAAATCTGTTCTGGCGGATACCGAAATTATAGCCCTCATCCATAATATTTTAAGCCAATTAGAGATTGGACAGTTTCTTATCAGGATCAATCATAGGAAAATATTAAGTGGAATACGTGAGTCTCTTGGACTGAAAGAGGCTATGGAGATTGATTTATGTCGCGGGATCGACAAGTTGGATAAAATTGGGATCGACGGGGTGAAAGAAGAGTTAGGCCGTCTTGGATTTACCGATCCTGTTATGGATAATCTTTTTCAACTTCTCTCTCTTGAAGGGTCTCATACAGAGGTGTTTAAGCAGCTTAAAGACACATTAACCAAAAGTGAGACCGGTCTTCAGGGTATAGATGAATTAAAGAATATATTCGAGTCCTTGGAAATCATGAATATCCCGATGGAAGCCCTCAAGATCGACCTCCACCTGGCTCGTGGGTTAGACTACTACACAGGGACAATTTACGAGTCCTCCTCCATTGATCTTCCTCATATAGGCAGTCTCACGGGGGGAGGCCGTTATGATAGACTGATTGGTTCCTTTGGAAGTAAAGACCTCCCAGCGGTTGGTACAACCATTGGCCTGGATCGGATTGCCACTGTCTTGACTCAGCTGGGTAAAATGGCTGATAAAAACTCGGTGACCCAAATCCTCGTGACTATTTTTGATGAAACCATGATCCACCAGAGCATGAAAATAGCTTCCAGCCTAAGAAAACATGGGTTTAAGACCGAATTATACTATGAGCCAGTAAAATTAAAGAAGCAGTTTTCCTACGCTGACAAACAAAAGATACCCTTTGTAATCGTATTAGGCCCCGATGAAACGGCGAAAGGACAGGTCACTCTTAAGGATTTAACAGTTGGAAAGCAACAACAGCTGGATTCAGGGACGTTAATTTCATATTTAGAGGACAGGCTTTCTGAATAGTATTAGAATGTATTATTATCAACTTACCAATAGAGAGTCTTTTAGATGAAGCCGATCTGTGTGATGACTGTTGCAGGCTCAGACAGTGGTGGTGGAGCAGGTATTCAGGGTGATCTCAAAACCTTTTCAGCTCTTGGGGTTTATGGAACCTCAGTGATCACAGCCGTGACAGCACAGAACACTATGGGTATACGTTCCGTTCAGGGAATAGACCCTAAGATCGTGAAAGATCAGTTAGAATCAATATTGGAGGACTTCCCAATTGCTGGAATCAAGGTGGGTATGCTTCACACTGTTTCAATCATTGAAACCATAGTCTCAGTATTAAAAGAACGTATAACCTGCCCTATCGTGGTTGATCCAGTGATGCTATCTTCAAGTGGAACTTCCATAACAACGGATGAAGGGATGGACTTCATGAAAAGAGAACTTTTCCCCCTGGTTCAACTGGTGACACCCAACATACCAGAAATGGAATACTTAACCCATCAGGTCATTCAATCAGAAGAAGATATGCTAAGGTCTTGTGAAGGCCTTTATGATGATATTCATACTCCCATATTGTTAAAGGGAGGTCATCGCAAGGATAAGCCCTGCGATATACTCTATGAGGGAGAGGCTTTTCATTACTTTGATTCTTCCTTTATCAAGACCCATAACGATCATGGAACAGGGTGCGCCCTGTCTTCTTCAATCACAGCTTACTTAGCCCAGGGAGAAACGCTGATTAAGTCGGTGGAAATGGGAAAACACTACGTCACCAATTGTCTTGCCTATTCTTATCCTCTTGGAACAGGTCATGGGCCGATCAATCACTTTTGGATGGATAAAAGGTAAAATGGACTCATTGATATAACTACTTGCGAATGGACACCTTAAGGAATCTGTTGAATTAGTCTTTTTCACCTAATTGTGAAAACACTAACTTTCTATATACCCGCCTGTTGTAGGGACGGGTTTCAAACCCGCCCCTACAAATTGGGGGTAATGCGACAGTTTCCGGCGGGTCGCCCCTACAACAGGCGGCTAATGCGGCAGTTTCTAAGGATAGGGATATATCTTATGAACGATCACCCCTCCGGATCAATATCTCACAACAAGACTCCATCTAAAAGGCTTGTAGTAGGTCTAACCGGATATTACTCCAGTGGAAAATCAACCATCGCCAAACTCTTCCAGGCCAGTGATTATCTATTGATCGAAGTTGATCAACTAGGTCATCAGGCCTTGATCGACAAGTCTAATGAGATAATTAAATCCTTTGGAGAGAAAATATTAAATCCCGCTGGACAAATCGATCGTAAAAAGCTTGGGGAAATAGTCTTCAAGGATCGCAAGCACCTATCATCCCTGGAACAAATCGTACATCCTCAAATGGCCCAAGAAGTTAGAGGTATTATCCAAAAAACGACCTGTAGAAAGATATTAATCAATGCGGCCATCCTCATCGAAATGAAGCTTCATACACTCTGTGACAAAGTGATTCTTATCAATGCCTCCATGAACGATTTGATCCAATGGGGGATGGCGAGAGATCAACTTTCAGCTGATCAAGTGAAACAGCGACTAAAAAATCAACTCCCTATGAATTTGAGAGTCCAACATGCCGATTTCATTCTTGAGAACGAAGGAAATCTCAAAGATTTGCAAGAAAAAGCAAATAGACTCATCAACTCACTGGACGAGGGCTAATTATGAAGACTCCCGAAAAGGATTTTGGGCAACAGCATAAGGATATGTATATCATCAATTTAGATATGACGCGTGTTTTTTGGCTGTTAGCTGTCGGACTTTTTATGATTACTTTTTTCTTCTTATTTGGTTATTGGCTGGGAAGCGATCCGGATCATATATATCCTGATAATTCTCACTCAGCCGTAAAAATCCATCAAAAGAATCTTGTCCCCTTGAATAAGAATGATATAATGAGTGTCAATACCAAGAAAACCTTGAGCGACGTAGAAAGATACGCTAATAATCCTCGCGATAATCAAAGTGCAAGTAGCGATGAAGATGTTTCAGAAACCCAAAGAACACAAGAATCAACGGATTCATCTACTGAATCAAGATCTGAAGAAAGCCCAACCGATCAAAACTTGTCTCAATCCAGGAAATACACTATACAGGTCTCTGCGAACAGGGTGGTTGAAAACGCCCATCGATTAAAAGAAAAGCTCCTTTCCAAGGGTTTTAAAGCGTATATCTTCAAGAAAAATCGCAATGGAAGCCTTCTTTACTTTGTCAGAGTCGGGTCATTTTCTTCTGAATTAAGGGCTAAACAGACTCTTAGAAGAGTGCGTAATATTAAGAATGCGAGAAACTCAAGGCTAGTCAATGGTTAATCTGCGACAGCACTTAAAAACCTTGACTTGCATCCAAAAGATTTAGACTAGCAAAGACACACATGAAATCAGAAAACTCTTTTATCCCTTCACCAATGGATCTAGGCGAGTGGTTTGGAAACATTGATATATATCTCTTTGATCAGTTCTTAAAAGGACGATTCCATCCAGATATGAAGGTCTTGGACGCAGGATGTGGATATGGACGAAATCTCATATACTTTATGAGATCAGGCTATGAAGTTTATGGCTTGGATCAATCTGTAAAAGCTGTATCCCACGTTCAAAACTTGGCTAAAGACCTATCTGAATTGCCTGCAGACCATTTTAAAGTGGCCGATTTGACGATGATTCCCTTTGACAATGATTCTTTTGATTTAGTCCTCTCCAGCGCTGTTCTTCACTTTGCAAAAGATGAAACTCACTTCGACACCATGCTAAAGGAATTGATACGGGTTATTAAACCTGGTGGACTGTTGTTCGCAAGATTAGCCTCAGACATTGGGATTGAATCAAAAGTCCAACCGCTGGGTGGGAGACGCTATCACCTACCTGATGGCAGCGACCGATTTCTTGTGGATGAAGCCATGCTAATACGATTACAACTTGATATGGGGTTAGAACAAATTGAGCCGATTAAGACAAGCAATGTACAAAACCAACGCTGTATGACCACATGGGTCTGTCAAAAGCTTTAAAAGCGGATTATTTTATACACTAACCTGACCCAACCGTACAATGTGATCAGACAGGACGCCAACCTACTCCTTAAACACTGGTAGAACAGACATTCTGTCTGTTCGAGATAAACAATTATTTAGAGAATTAAATAGCCCTGTAGAGCAGGTCAAAAAGCTTGACATTCTCTGAGAAATGACTTATCTTAGGCCAATTGGATAGATTAAATCCATCCTTAGAAGCTTATTTATTGGAGAATCATTGATATGGGACGATATCACGTGGCAGTGGTGGGTGCGACGGGTGCTGTGGGCCATGAATTCCTTAAAGTGCTGGATCAAAGGAACTTTCCATTAAAGTCCCTTAAACTATTGGCCTCAAAACGATCTGTTGGGAAAACCCTGAAGTTTAAGGGTGAAACACTTCAAGTTGAAGAACTTACCGAAGACTCCTTTAAAGGCATGGATATCGCATTATTCAGTGCTGGTGCCTCGAGAAGCCGTGATTTTGCACCCCATGCCGTTAAAAACAATTGTATCGTGATAGATAACAGCTCAGCATTCAGGATGACGTCAGGTGTGCCTCTCGTTGTCCCTGAAGTGAATCCTCAAGACATCAAGACTCACAAAGGGATCATCGCTAACCCAAACTGCAGTACCATTATCCTGCTGATGGGGATTTATCCGATCCATAAGCTGTCTCCCATACAGAGGATCATTGTATCAACCTATCAGGCAGTAAGTGGTGCAGGGGTTCAGGGGATAAATGAACTGATGGATCAATCCAAAAACGTTTTAGCTGACAAAGATACGGTAAACGACGTATTCCCCCATCAGATCGCCTTCAATCTCTTCTCTCATGACACACCTATCAATGATCTAGGGTATAACACCGAAGAAATGAAGATGGTCAACGAGGTCAGGAAGATTTTGCACAAGCCGGATATGAAGATCACAGCGAGTTGTGTGAGAGTCCCCATTGTACGAGCCCACTCTGAGTCTGTGAACCTGGAACTGGAGAAGAAGCTTTCATTGGATGACGTGCGACAGGCCATTGATGAGTTTGACGGGGCTAAAGTAGTGGATGACAGGGAAAAGAACTACTTCCCCATGCCCATGGACGCCGACGGTCAGGATGATGTCTTAGTGGGGCGTATACGCTATGACTTAAGCTCAGAGAATGGATTGGCTCTGTTTATCGCTGGCGATCAGATTCTGAAGGGAGCGGCTCTGAATGCTGTCCAGATAGCTGAACTCCTTTGATTGGTAAAAGGAATATAAAGTTTGGATGGTTATTTAGTCGGCCTTGCTTCATGAATGAATTGGATGATCTCATCCTGATTCAAGTTCACATGAATGCCATCCACATTTAGTGGGGAATCACTGACAGGTTCTGGTTTTATGACAAAAATCCGACCATCTTTACGTTTGATCTTGACTTCTCCTTCTTTTAAGGCTTGATCTAATAAAAATGGGAAGTCTTCTTCAGCTTTTGAGGCAGAATAAAGACTCATATTTTCACCTCCAGGACTTGAACACCTTTTTGAGTAGCAGATCTAATTAATCCTTTATCCAATGTGATCAAAGGAGATTGATATTGTAATGCACAGCTGATAATATAAGCATCGTAAGCATAAATCTTAAGTTCATTACATAGTTCAAGAGAGTCTTTCAGATCAATATCTACAAACTGAATTATAATCTTACTATAGATTTCAATCGCCTTTATGGACTGTTCCAGAGTAATTCTATTTCTTTTTAGCATGGCAGAAAATGCATTTCCAATTTCCCAGTGGACAGAATGGGGAGCGAAAATATCAGCTCCTTTCGTTCTATCAACTATAATGTTTTTTGCAGGCTCGTTAACAAGAACAGCTATGATTACAGATGTATCAACAACAATATTCATCATTTACAACTCAAAATATTAACTTGAACTTCATATATACAATAAACACTGATTCAACGCAATCGATATTTAATAGTTGTTTTTAACAGCTAAATAGTCTTGGATTCAATCTCTAACTCTTCTCGACAAGAAATATAGTCATCAACGGCCTCACGGAAGTCTTTTTCAAGCTCCTCCAAAGTGCTGCCTTCGCAACTCACTGAACCTTTTACATTAAGAACTCTTCCAAAGAAGCAATGATCCTCATCACTCCATTCAATGGTTCCTTTAAATCCTTTGTACTCAAGAATATCTTTAGTACTAAAAGTCTTCATTTTTGATAGAAATCGCCTTAACAGTTTGTCGTGTTTTCCCATGATCAATAATAATACTAAAAGTTATAAAAACATAGATATATTTCTATTCTTCATGACTTTCCAAAAGTGACTCGATCATCCAATCGTTTTGACCTATAACCCAAGGGCTTTTGAACCTCTAGATCTTTTGAGATGAGTGATTGTGTAAAAAGTGGAACGAGATAAACTATCCCGCTCCACAAGGAGAAACTTATGTGTTATACTAAAAAGTTTATGAATTGTCACCTGTAGAGACGCATGGCCATGCGTCTCTACAGTGACAGGTTTTATAAAATGACTTTAGGCTTCCGCCTGGACTTTGGCGAGTCCAAGCTGGATATTGGCATGAGCTTCTTTTTCTGCCTTTTCTGAAAAGCGAACGGTGAGGGCTAAGCCTGAAATAACGGCCACAGCAATCCCAAGGATCATAAAGACTGTGGAGTACTCACTTTTAGTGTAATAAGCAAATATCAAACCTGCTACAACGGCTCCCATATTGCCGCCAGCCCCTACAATCCCTGCGACAGTCCCCATAGCCTTTTTATTGATAAAGGGGACTATCGAATAAGTGGCTCCCTGGGCCATTTTAACGAATATACTGAAGACCATCATGGATGAGACAACTAATACAATGGCGTTCATCTGTGAAAAAACAATGAGTGAAATACCCTCAAGTAAAAGGACGGCTCCCAAAAATGCTACGCGGCCTTTTAAGCCCCATTTTATCCCAAATCGGTCGCCGTAGACGCCTCCCAGGGTGCGTGCAAAGAGATTCATTGAGCCAAACAAGAAGGCAAGAAACCCGGCGGTCGTCAAATCCAATTGAAAAGACCCAGTGAAATAGACAACGGCAAAGCCGTTGATGGTTAATTCCAGGCCAAAACACGCCCCATAAATCAAAAAGAGTGCGCATACCCGATAATCTTTTACCGCTGACCAGAAAGACGCTTTTTGGCGATCTTTATCCAAACTTTCTTTGAGAGGATCTTTTAGTTTCTTAAGGTCCTTCAAATTGCCTTCAGGATAGTCCTGGGTGAAGAAATAATATATAAACCCCATGATAAACATACCTACAGCCGGAATGATCATGGTTAGTTTCCAGGACATAAATTCACTGACCCCTAAAGGTTTTGCTATAAGAGCAGCGAAAACTATAGGTACAAGTAAATTAGCAGTCCCAGCACCCAGGTTTCCCCAGCCGGCAGACGTGGCATTCGCTGTTCCAACAATATTTGGGGCAAACATCACACTAGTGTGATATTGGGTAACAACAAAAGACGCCCCAATAAGACCAATTGCCAAGCGAGAGACTAGTAAGGCTTCATAACTGCTGCTAAGACCCACTAATCCCACCGGGAGGGCGCCAAAAACAAGTAATGCACTGTATGTAATGCGTGGACCAATACGATCGCAAACCCATCCGATTATAATCCTCCCCAACACTGTCATAGAAACCGATGCTGTTAATATAAAGGCCACTTGTTTGTCTGTCAGGCTTAATTCTTTTGTGATGACCGGCATCATGGGTGCCAGTCCAAACCACCCGAAAAAGCATAAGAAAAAAGCCAACCATGTGAGATGGAAGGTTCTAATTTGTGGGGATTTAAAGTTAAAGAACTGTCCCCAAAGCTCTGTGGATTTACCTGTGATTATTGGTTTCATTTGAGTCCTCTTTTCGTATAATGCAATGTCTATAAATCAAAAAGCGTGCCAATATTTTGTATCGTTTGTTATATAAGTTCTAATGGCGGTTAACTATCTATAGTTTAGATAGTTGATCTAATGACAAGACTAGTCTACGATAAGAATTACATCTTCAGGTTTTAATATTAAGGAAAGAACATTTTATAGACCCGTAGAATAGTTGTAACTATATGTTTAATAGATAAATACTTTTACTCATCGGGAAATTATAAGGACGGACTCACCTGTTGGTATTTGAACAGCCTGTAACAAAAAAGGCAGTCTCTGGTCGCCATGATCGGTGATTTAAACAAGCAATAAGTTCATTAAATGATTTGATTAACTTTCTATAGGACTTTATAGATAAGTGAATTATAAGAGAGTCTGGATATAAGTGACGGGAACAAGGGAAACTGTTGAATTGAGCCCATTTTGTAGGGGCGACCCGGCGGGTCGCCCCTACAAAATGCTGTTAAATAGTAAGTTAGTTTTTTCACAATTAGGTGAAAAAGCTCAATTCAACAGTTTCCAGGTTTATTGGCATAGTATTTGCTTCAATACTGTCAATGGTTTCATACAAAATCCAAAAGATGCTTTATGAATCAACAATGATAGAAAGTAAAGCAGTACTTACATGAGTGAAGGAGAACAAAAATGAGTGAACTTAAATCTGACAGGAAAAACCTTGTAATCATCGGTAATGGGATGGTGGGTTATAAATTATGCGAAAAATTAATAGAAAAGGAAGGGGGAGACAAGTACAACATCATTGTCTTTGGTGAAGAACCTCGCCCAGCCTATGATCGTGTTCAGCTTACCAGTTATCTTTCCGGTAAGACTGTTGAGGACTTAACCTTAGCGCCCCTTACATGGTATGAGGAAAAAGGGATTGTATTAAAGTTAGGAGAACCGATTGCTGAGATTAATAGGGAGAAGCAAACAGTGATCTCGTCTAGTGGAAATCGTGTTCATTACGACAAATTGGTCTTTGCAACCGGCTCATCGCCCTTTGTTCCGCCAATCAATGGGGTGGATCGGGATGGAGTCTTTTTGTACCGCACCATAGAAGACCTGGATGCTATCAGACAATACTCCGAGAACAAGAAAAAGGCTGTCGTCATTGGTGGAGGTTTATTGGGCCTTGAAGCGGCGAAGGCATTAATCGACTTAGGTTTAGAGACCCATGTGATTGAAATGGCCCCCAGACTCATGCCGCGACAGCTGGATGTGGCAGGGTCTCAGATGTTGAAGGATAAATTACAGAATCTCGATCTTAATATTCATTTGGACAAGAGACTCTCCGTTTGCGACGGGAACGGTAAAGTGGAACAGATACGTTTTGAGGATGGGAGCAGTTTAGAGGCGGATATTGTTGTTATTTCTGCCGGGATCAAGCCGCGGGATGAGTTAGCTAAATTGTCCGGTCTGAAGACAGCTCCACAGGGAGGTATTCTTGTCGACGACCTTCTGCAAAGCTCTGATCCGAATATTTATGCCATTGGCGAAGTGGCCTCTCATAGGGATATGGTCTATGGCCTTGTGGCACCAGGATATGCAATGGCTGAAGTAGTGGCTTCCTGCTTGACAGGCGGGAAAAAGACCTTTGAGGGAGGAGATCTCTCTACCAAGCTAAAGTTAGTAGGCATCGATGTGGCAAGCTTTGGTGAGTCGGTAGAAACAGTTCGGGTATCCCGAATGATTACCTTTGAGGACAGTGTGAAAGGGGTTTACAAAAGAATCAATGTTAGTGGGGATGGCAGATACCTATTAGGTGGTGTTTTAGTGGGGGACAGCGGAGATTATAACCGTCTCCTCCATGCCTATAAAAATGAAGTGATTCTCCCCCCGGATCCCGGTGAATTGATTGTTGGGAAGAGCCAAAAGGAAAATATTCTTGATCTTCATGACTCGGCTGTGATCTGTGCTTGCGAAAACGTGACAAAGTTTGACATAGTAAACGCCATAGAGACCAATAACTTATCGGATGTCGCTGGGATTAAATCCTGCACTAAAGCAGGAACAGGATGTGGCGGTTGTGGTGGTTTACTCCTTGAAATAATGGATGCCATTAAAGAAAAGAAGGGTGAGTCTGTTAAAAGAGTTCTTTGTGAGCATTTTGCTTATACCCGACAGGAATTGATTCATATCATAAAAGTCCACGAGATCAGGGCTTTTGATGAGTTAAAGGCTAAATATGGTATGGGAGAGGGCTGTGAGGTTTGCAAACCAGCCATTGCCTCTATGTTATCGGGTGTCTGGAATGATAAAGTCATGGATCAACAGATGATACAGGATACCAATGATCGCTTTCTTGCAAATATCCAAATGGGTGGGACTTATTCGGTAGTCCCCAGAGTTCTTGGGGGCGAGATCACACCGGAAGGATTGATTGTCTTGGGGGAAGTGGCCAAAAAATACGGTCTGTACTGCAAGTTCACAGGGGGTCAAAGGATGGATTTCTTTGGCGCCCGCCTGGAACAGCTTCCACATATATGGGAGGATCTGGGTAAGGCAGGATTTGAAAGTGGCCACGCCTATGCTAGAGGGATGAGGACAGTGAAAAGCTGTGCCGGATCGACCTGGTGTCACTTTGGAGTCCAGGACTCAGTAAGCATGTGTATTGACATTGAAAAACGTTATAAGGGGATTCGCTTTCCCCATAAGGTCAAGAGTGCTGTATCCGGCTGTGTGAGGGAATGTGCAGAAGCCCAGAGCAAAGACTTTGGGATCATTGCTACCGAAAAGGGATGGAATCTGTTTGTATGCGGAAATGGAGGGATCAAGCCCCGTCATGCGGATTTATTGGCCACCGACCTTGATACAGAGACTCTGTTCAAATATATGGATCGCTTTCTGATGTACTACATTAAGACAGCGGCTCATCTAACCCGAACGTCCACGTGGTTTGAGAAGCTGGAAGGGGGAATTGACCATTTGAAGGACGTGATCATCCATGACTCCCTTGGGATCTGTGATCAGCTGGAAAAGGATATGCAGTATATAGTCGATAACAATCACTGCGAATGGGCTGAACTGGTCAAGGATTCTGAGGAACGTTCCCGTTTCGTACCCTTTGTCAACAGTCCTGAAACTGATTCAACTGCGGAATTTCTTGAAGAACGAGGCCAGAAAGTGCCTGTAGCTTGGGATCAAGAAGAGATTAAAAAGGATAAAGTATTAGTATCGTAATCGTTAAAGGGAATAGGGATAGGCTATCTTCTCTATTCCCTAATGGATAAGAAGGAGAGAAAATGAGTTTAAATAAAGTGTGGGTAGAAGCTGCCAAGACAGAAGATATACCCGAGGATGGAGGTGCCTGCGTCCTATTGAATGGTAAGCAAATAGCTATCTTCCATCTGAAAAGCAAAGATCAGTGGTACGCCTGTGACAATCTCTGTAAACACAAAATGCAAAGTGTTTTATCCAGAGGCATACTGGGTGATCATCATGGGGAGCCCAAAATCGCCTGTCCTCTTCATAAGAAAAGCTATTCTTTGCTAACCGGTAAGAACTTGAATGGCGAAGACTATGCTGTTGAGATTTATCCCGTTAAAATGGAAGGTGGATTATTATATGTTGAATTAGCAGAAGGATAGGGTAAATATTTGAGGCAGGCTATTTAATTCGCCCTAACTCTTTGCTATTCCATATAATGGGATTAAACAGGACGCTGACCTATTTTCTTGGATTCTTCCGAGATCATCGATTTAATAGTTTCGCCTTAGTT
>CAJXGR010000009.1 GCA_913053665.1 uncultured Spirochaetia bacterium | reverse complement strand
TATAATGTTGGATTGAAGGGATCGTCATGAGGGTTTCACAGCGGATGGCTGTTCTAGTAATACGCATCGAGCATAATGGTTGTCATCCATTTGGATAAGAGATGGTTCAGATTGATCGCAGCGATCTTCCCGTAAGGTACAGCGTCCCGCAAACTTACAACCTATAGGTAATTCACTAGGCTTGGGTACGTTCCCAGGGATCTCCTGAAGCTCTTTCCCCCTTTGACCCAACCTCGGGATGGACTTCAATAAACCCTGGGTATACGGATGAAGGGGGTTCTTGAAAATGTCCCTCACCGTGCCTTGCTCAACGATACGGCCCGCATACATCACAATCACCCGATCACTCACTTCGGCCACGATCCCCAGATTATGTGTGATCAACATGATGGACGTACTGATACGGTTTTTCATGTCCAATATCAGACGCAGGATTTGGGCCTGGATCGTCACGTCCAAAGCGGTGGTCGGTTCGTCGGCTATCAACAAGTTTGGCTCACAGGATAAGGCCATAGCAATCATCACCCGCTGCCTCATCCCACCACTTAATTCATGGGGATAGGCCTTCACACGCTCTTCAGGAGATGGGATCGCCACCATCTTAAGCATATTGATACTAGCCTTTAACGCCTCTTTCTTATTCATAGCTCGATGCACCGTAAAGACTTCCGACATCTGGTTGCCAATGGTGTATACAGGGTTTAATGAGGTCATAGGTTCTTGGAAGATCATGGAAATCTCATTGCCCCTGATGCCCCTCATCTCTGTAGGGCTGGCTTCCAAAATATTCTTATCCTTGAAGATAATCTCGCTCCCCTTTTCAACATAACCGGGAGGAGATGGGACAAGTCCTAAAATGGAAAGGGCCGTGACACTCTTACCACATCCGCTTTCACCCACTATCGCAAGGATTTCCCCTTTGTCAATAGAGAAAGAGAGATCATCGACTGCTTTAGCCAGCCCTTCTTCCGTTTTAAAGTAGGTTTTCAGGTTTTTGATCTCTAAAAGATGTTGTGATGACATGCTTTCCCCTATATGCTTTTATGAATCCATTTCTAGGGGCAGGTTTCAAACCTGCCCCCTACAAACCTTGATTTATCGTAACCCATTTTGATCTCTTTGAATGTCAAATAGTAGTGAAATTACTGAGGATATGCAAATATTTTATGAGTCCATGGAAAAAATATCAATACTTTCTGGAATCCTAAAAAATGTCCACCCACCAAAAGTTTACTCTAGGAGATGTCGAGACTATAGCAGGATTCTATCGCATTATCCTGAAAGGCTTTTTAAATGAGAACCGATGATGCTATTTAACGTTACACCAAGAGGATGGCTATGACAAAAGGTAAAAGCACCGCGCTCATTGTACTCGTATCCATCCTTCTGGCCACCGGATTGTACATTAACTTTATACTCCAAAAGGACTTTCTCACCCAATTGGGTTTTGAGGGGTTGTTAGCCATAGTGTGCATCCTGTTTTTCGATGCCTCCAAGATCATTAGCGAGATTGTGTTCTTCAATCTGAAGAGTATCTCCAGCAAATTAGTCATCGGGACGTTTGCACTCCTGTTAGTCTTTCTAAGCATCTACACCACCTTTTCCGTACGGACATGGAAGTCCCAGATGAAGTTTCAGGAAACGAAGGACTATAATCACGCCATCCAGGAGCGAAATCAGCAGATCGAGAATAGTAAACAACGCCTTAGGTCACAAATGGATGATCTGAATGAGCAGATCAAAACAAAACGCAATCTGATCACCAAACTCAAGGAAGACTCTAATAAAAACAATGATAAATGGCTTCTCTTCCAGTATAATAAAGAGATCTTTCTATATAATAAAGAAATAGATAAGTTGAATAAGGATAAGTCTGGCCTGATGACTCGGATAGATAAAGTCGATAAGACTAAAGTCATCAACCCCAAGAAGCACTATTCATTAAAAGAAGCTCTCAAAAAAGGTTTGGGGGCTGTTCAAGGAGAAAACCTGGAGGTGATTACCAATTTTGTGATAGCCGTTATTACAGATGGTATCATCTTATTTCTCTGCTTCAGCCTGTCTTTTCTTGCCGGAGCCCGCATTCAGGATATAAAGGAAAAGCCTCCCCTAAGCTCTCAGCCTGTCACAGCCCCCTCCAATGGTGATCCAAATAAAGCAATGAATCAAGAAACCCTCCCTCTTACTCAATCGATCACTTTAAATAAGAACCCATTCAACCCCACGAATCAAGAAACTATTCTATTCTACGACGACTCAGAGCTGAGTTCTGCCAAAGTTAAAGTGAAACGATCCGGTCAATAGTTTAAGCTCCCCATGACCGCAAACTTCAGAGATTACAAGATATTTGCCCTTAACGTTTGATCATAAAGTTATTAACTTTATTGACAGATAGAATATAAAATGCCCCGTAAAGGGCTTTAAATCAATAAAATACCTGTCTGCAGGATTTCATGATAGAAGGATAAAATATGAATAACTTAAGACTATTTGAGACCCATAAGAGTTTAGGAGGCGTTTTTAATGACCAATCTCTCCCAAAACATTATGGACACCCGATAGAGGAGTATGAAGCAGTGAGAGAGTCTGTGGGACTCATTGACCTTTCCTTTCGCGATAAATTAAAGATCACGGGGAAGGATCAGTGTACCTTCCTTCAGGGGATGATCACAAATGATATTGTGGGTTGTAAGGTGGGTGAGGGGGTTTATGCGGCCATCCTCACCGTGAAGGGCAAGATGCTCTGTGACATGAAGATCTATAAAAACGATAACCACTTATTCCTTGATCTGGAGCCGGGATTAGGGGAAAAGGTCACTGAGATACTTATGAGACACAAGTTTATGGCTGAAATTGAGATAGAGAACATTGCGGACACATTTTCCCTGTTTTCCCTACATGGTCCTAAGGCTAAAGGACTCATAGAAGAAGTGCTGAACATGACTATCCCTGATTTATCAGAGTACGCTCACCTCACCCACGAAAAAGATGGTGCTGAAGTCTTCATTGTTAGGGCCAATCGAACGGGCGAAGAAGGCTACGATATTTATATCCCATCCACCAATGCTCAGAGCTATTGGGACTCTTTTACTCAAGAGGGAAAGGCCCATCAACTCAAAGTATTCGGCTTGGACGCCATGGAAATCCTTAGGATAGAAGCGGGTATCCCAATCTATGGTGTGGATATGACCGAAGAGACCAATCCCTTTGAAGCCAGACTGGATCATGCGTTGCACTTTAATAAGGGCTGTTACGTTGGTCAGGAGACAATTGCCAGGATGAAATGGCAGGGTCACGCCAACTGGTTCCTCATGGGCTATGAGTTAGAGGGAGAAGACTGTCCTGCAACGGGTGATCCTATGTTTAACAAAGACAAGAAGGTGGGAACGATTAGTAGCAGTATCTATTCACCCATTTTAAAGAAAGTAATAGCTATGGGTCGCCTCAGGAAGGAATGTAAAGAACCTGGTACCCGTCTCACCCTTGAAACGAATGGAGATAAGAAGCCCATAACAGTGGTTGAGCCACCGTTTTATAGGCCGCCTGTTAATGCGACCTGACCCCCCTCTCTCTGTAGGGACGGGTTTGAAACCCGCCCCTACAAAAAGAGCAGGCTGTATTTTACGACTATCCAATCTTTTATGGAGGGATTATAAAATTGAAGAAAGCCAAATACCCTTTCAGCCTTATGTTGATCATTGTTATCAACGGTCTGCTCCCTGTTTTAGCCTGTTCAGATACGAAATATCCCCCAAACACCAAGCACAGCATCCCTCTATCCAGGATACATAGCGGTGGTCCACCCCCCGATGGTATTCCATCCATTGATAAACCCAAGTTTATATCCGTAACAAAGGCTGATAAGTTCTTAAGGGATGAAGACATGGGGATTGCCGTTACAGTAGGTGACACTCATCGATTTTATCCCAACCGCATCCTGGTGTGGCATGAGATTGTGAATGACGTAATCGGTAAACAGCCTGTACTGGTCACTTTTTGCCCGTTGTGTGGCACAGGGATTGTATTTGAGCCAATAGTTAAGGGCAAGCGTACTGAGTTTGGCACGTCCGGTAAGCTTTGGAACTCCAACCTACTGATGTATGACAGGCGAACCAAGTCCTACTGGTCTCAGGTACTGGGTAAAGCTGTGGTTGGTGAGATGACAGGGACTAAACTCAAATTACTGCCCTATCAGAACGTCTCATGGCGATACTGGAAGAAAGAGCATCCTAAAGGTGAAGTTCTATCCAGAGATACAGGGCATCAGAGGGACTATAACAAAAGCCCCTACGGCAACTATAATAGTAATAAAAGTATTTACTTCCCCGTTGATAAATTAGATAAACGCTATCACCCCAAGTCCATCACCTTTGGTATTGAAATAAAAGGTAAATACAAGGTCTACCCAATGATTGAATTGGAGAAATCCAAATCACCCTTTGTGGATCAGGTGGCTGGCGTTAAGATTAAAGTAACCTTTAGCAAGAAGAATAAAACAATTCACATCAAACGATTGGACACAAAGAAAGAAGTCCTACCGTTTTATGGCTTTTGGTTTTCATGGATGGCGGTTCACCCTAAATCATCGGTCTATAAGGCTCCATAATCATGGCCTATAGAGTCATTAGAAAATAATGATCCGAATATCCCTTAAGACTTGCTCTTTGGGTGGAAGATCATTATTTTATTTAACACATTAAATTAAGCGGATAATAACCTATGAATAAATCGAAAACACTGGGTGACCTTAAAAAAAGTCATTACCCAATGAAAACTGTGAAAGCTGAGCTTCGGGATAACCTTATCCACAGGCTTAAAGAGAATGAGAATATCTTTAAAGGGATTATTGGATACGATAAAACAGTGATTCCTCATCTTCAGAACGCTATCTTATCCCAGCATGATTTTATCCTGCTGGGTCTTAGGGGGCAGGCGAAAACTCGATTGATAAGAAGTCTTATCCACCTGTTAGACAATGAAGTCCCTGTCATTGCTGGCTCACCTGTCAACGAACATCCCTATCACCCCATTAGCAAGTATGGTCGACAGATCCTGGATGAATATGGCGATGAGATGAAGATTGACTGGCTCCCCCGCGAGTCGAGGTATAAGGAAAAGCTGGCTACACCGGACGTCACCATGGCCGACATGATTGGTGACATTGACCCCATCAAAGCCGCCAACAGGCGATTGGAATACGCCGATGAGGAAGTGATTCACTTTGGTCTGATCCCCCGTTCCAATCGTGGGATATTCGCCATCAACGAACTTCCTGACCTTCAGGCCAGAATCCAGGTGGGTCTTCTTAACATACTGGAGGAAAAAGACATCCAGATTCGCGGCTTCCCCCTCCGTATTCCAATGGACATCCTAATGGTTTTCACCGCCAACCCTGAGGACTACACAAACCGTGGGAATATCATTACCCCCTTAAAAGACAGGATCAACTCTCAGATACTGACTCACTACCCTCAGGATGTTAAAGAGTCCATTCAGATCACTGAGCAGGAGTCGTGGGTCCAACGGGACGAACCTTTTGAAGTTCCACAGATCTTCAAGGAACTGGTGGAAGAAATTGCCTTTGAGGCCAGAGACTGTGAGTTTGTGGATCAATCAAGCGGTGTGAGTGCCCGAATGTCCATTAGTATTATGGAAAACCTGATCAGCAATGGGGAACGACGAAAGATTCTCTTGGGCGAAAAAGACTTGAGTCTAAGAATCTGTGACCTGTTCAACACGACTCCGTCTATCACAGGGAAATTAGAACTGGTTTATGAGGGCGAGAAAGAAGGAGCCCCGACTGTGGCCAAATATCTCATTGGTAAAGCCGTTAAAAAGCTTTTCCAAAAGTACTTTCCCGATCCCTTTAAACTGGAGTTTGAGGAAGACCCAAGGTCTACGTTTTACAGGAAGATCACAGGCTGGTTTGAGAAGCATAACGCTATTCATATATCCGATGAAGACCCCTTTGACACATACTTCAAGGAATTGGATAAAGTCCCGACATTAAAGGACGTGGTGAGCAAACATTATGAGGCTCAAGATAACTTTGAGCTGTCTACCATGATGGAACTGCTTTTAGAAGGCCTTCACCAGAATTCTATGATCTCCAAGAAAGACCTGAAGGCTCAAACAACTTATAAAGAGATGCTTAGCCTGGTCTACGACAGGGCCAGGAAGAAAGGATTTGGTGAGGATTACTTCTAGTACTTTTCCCCAAAACTGAGCGTGATAGATTAAAAAGGTTTTACGGCATTTGGACCCGTTGAGCCTCAGAAAATAGACCGTTCAAAATAGGTTGAACCAAACTATTGAAATGGGCCGTATCGCCGTTTACAAAATACTGATATTGCCTGTCTTGGCTTTGGGATAATAGATCACCCTCAGTCAGGACCCGTTTGACCTGCTTCGCAACAGGTTCATTAGAGTCCATCACCCGGATTCCCTCTGGCACAAGTCGTTCCACCTCAGGGCGGATTAATGTATAATGGGTACAACCCAAAGCGATGGCATCGATTTCCCTTCCTGAGAGAGGATTAAGGTATTCTTTCAACTTCTCTGTGATCTCATCATTTTCTAAACCCTTTTCAATAAGCTCAACCAGCCCATGACAGGCGATATTATAGACCTCAACGTCTTGTCCCACGGCATAATCCTGTATGAGATTAGCTTGAGCTTCACTCTTAACCGTTGCATCCGTAGCAAGACAGGCTATTTTACCCGTCTGACTCAATAAACTCGCTGGCTTTATCACGGGAACCACGCCGATGATGGGGAGCTCAGGGAATTGTTCCCTCAAGTATTCTATGCTAGACACAGTCGCTGTATTGCAGGCGGCAACGACCATTTTAACCTTATGTTCATCAAGCAAATAGACAGTGATTGACTTAGTGATCGCCCGTATTTCCTCTTGGGTCTTGGATCCATAAGGACAACGGTCCCTGTCGGCAAAGTAGATGAGACTTTCATAGGGTAGAAGTTTTTGTATAGCCTTAAATATCCCTAATCCCCCAATCCCTGAATCAAACACACCTATCGGTTGGTCACTCATAAATCATTCCTTGCTTCGTCCTGTGGAATAGAATATCGCATGCCGTCTCGTTTAAAAGACATAGCCCAACACTCACGCTAATAATAGTATAAACTCATTCATATGCCAAGTTTATTTAGTCCTTTCATTCACAGGCTATGAATCACTCCTCTATCTATCTTTGGCTTAAGACTTGATGATCGATCTATTCAATAGACTTATTTTATTTATGGTCATCCCTTCAAAGAGTAGTATAATTTTAAAATTGTATTATATTTACCATCAACTTTTATGGGATGAACACCTAATGAACAAATATCGATGGGGACTCCTGGCATTTATCGCTATCTCCCTGGCCACACTGGTTCTACTTTTTATTAGTGATGATGTCCAATTAACAGGCTTCATAAATAGTCTTAAGCAGTTTGATCTTTTGTATCTCCCTTTGGCACTGATCTTTTTGGCATTACATCTTCTATCTGACGGGGTAAGACTCAAGATATTGGCCTGGGGGATGGGTGAATCCATGAAAGTGAGGACTGGAGTTGTGGCTGGCTTAGCCAATGAATTCCTTTCGGCTATTACACCTTTCCAGTCAGGAGGGCAACCCTTTGAGATCTTTATCTTTAGAAGAAGCGGCCTTCCACTAGGGAAATGCGGGGTGATCTCTTATTTCAGAATGGCCACATCCCTTGTATTTCTAAGCGTTACAGGGAGTTTTACTCTCATATATTACAGTGAATTGACCCGTATCACTTCCTTAAACTACTTTTATATTTATGGTGCGGTGTTTATCAGCTATTTTATAGCCCTCACTTATTTCACCGTTTACAAACCGCGTTTTGCGAAGAAAATTACTTTTATAGGAATGGGTTTTCTAAAAAAAATCAAGGTCATGAAGGAGGAAACCTACTTCAGCAAACAAAAGTACATCATCAAAGAGGTGAACACTTTTAATCATCATATCCGTTCTTTTTTCTTTAAGCAACAGGGGCTTATCGCGTTATCAACCCTTGTAACCTTCTTCACATGGACTTTTAAGTATCTCATCGCTTATTTTCTCCTGCTGGGTCTTGGTGTTCAGACATCGATCCTGGAGGTTATCTTTTACCAGTCAGCCATTCACTTTGTGAATTACGCAATCCCGACACCCGGCGCCAGTGGTACCAGCGAGTGGGTGGCAAATAGCATCTTTCGGTTTTTGAGTGATGATCTCAACAATAAGGTTTTACTCAATTCCTTTGTCACCCTCTGGCGATTTGCCACCTATCATATTATTGTAATTATTGCAGGATTTGCAACCCTTGGGTCATTGAGGGAATGGATCAAAAGCAAAGAAAAAGAAGAGGAAGAAAAAAGCTACAAGACCGTTGCATAATAGAGTTGCTCATACTGACTCACAATATTATCTATATGAAACACGTTTTCCGCTCTACGTCGACCGTTCTTGCTAAGGGTGCTGTGGAGTTCAGGATTTTCTAAGACCTCAATAGCTTTTTCAGACATCCCTTTAAAGTCATGAGGTTCAAACATATATCCCGTTTCTCCTTCAACCACGACTCCAGGGATTCCCCCAACATTGGATGATATAGTGGGAACGCCGCAACTCATTGCTTCCAAAAGAGATAGACCAAAGCTTTCCAGTTCGCTGGGGAGTAGAAAAAGATCGGCACAGGGCAATATGCATTCTACCTGTTCAATACGGCCTCTAAAACTTACTTTATCCATGATACCCAGCTTCACAGCCAATTGTCTGGCGGCTGGAATCTCAGGACCATCTCCTATAAGGACTAAACAACTCTCTACTTTTTTCTGGATGTGATAAAAGGTCTGGATGACAGTCTCTATATTTTTAACGGGCCGAAAGTTAGAGATATGCATCACAACTTTTTCCTTACCCTTCACAAATAAACATTTGGGTTGTTTGACTTCAGGAGTGAATTTATCAGGGTCTACAAAATTAGGGATCACATGGATCTCCCTATCAGTCTTGAATTCCCGGATGGTCACGTCTCTAAGGTGTTTTGAGACAGAGGTCACCTCGTCGCTTTCTTCAATCCCGAACTGAACCAGGCGATAGTAAGATTGTTCTTGACCCACCAGTGTGATGTCTGTACCATGAAGGGTTGTAACGACTTTCACATGATGCTTTCTAAGCATTTGTTGGGCTAGAAAGGCACAGATCGAGTGGGGGATGGCGTAGTGGACGTGTAGGATGTCTATCTCATTGGCCTCGCATACCTCAACGATCTTTGAGGTCAAGGAAAGAGAGTAAAGTGGGTACTTAAACAATGGATAGGACTGCATATCCACTTCATGAAACTGGATGTTTTCGTCAAAGCCGTAAAGGCGAAAGGGTGTTTCATAACTGATGAAGTGAACGCTATGGCCTTTTTTAGCCAACCCCAATCCAAGCTCAGTAGCCACCACTCCACTCCCTCCATAACTTGGGTAACAAACGATTCCAATATTTAACTTATTCATAAAACAATACCTGATGAGAGAAATCTGTAATATCCACTTGTTTCATGATCTCAGAGAGAAGAGAGGGGCCATGAAAGTTCATAAAGTAAAAGTAATTAAAGACACGTTCTTGAGGCTTAAGTCGCGGGGTGATGCCATTTTTAAGCCGTTCTATCTGATTTTTGGAGATCCCCTGGGTTTCCTCTATTTTTTTTAGATATTTATCTTTGATCTTATCAATTTCAAAGTCTATCTTCCTGACCGATGGTTTCAGACTGTCTGCAATGGCCTTACCCTTTTTTTCTGCCTCTTCTGTAAGGTGTCTCAACTCTTTCTTCATGGTATTGGCAAAGTCCGTCACAAACTGATCCTTTTCAAAGTCTTCAGTCATTGCCTGACTCTTCGCTTCAAGATCGCGATTGATAATTTCCTCAATAGTAAAGTCAAAGCCCTTTTGTATCTTCTGAAACTTTTTCTCAAAGAGGGTTAGCGAAATCCTGGGATAAATCATAGGCATCCTGCGTTGAAAGAGTTTATAGACTCCCTTTAGCTGGCTGAAATAGGCAATTTCCCCCGGGCCGCCAACCGTAATAGCGTTTGGGAAAAGGGTATCTTGTATGATAGGTCTTAGGATCACGTTGTGGGAAAAGAGTTCCGGGGAACTAACGATCTGATCTTTCAACTCATCCACCGATATGCTGAAGTCCCTGTTTTTGGTCACAAACACATTCTCACCATCTTCTTTGTAAAGCTTGACACGGGCTTGATTTTGATAATAAAACAGGTTTATCCCTTTATCCCAATGGAGGGCTGGGGTATAGCCCATCTGGGAAAGCTGATCCGTAGACTTCTGAACCTCTCTATGGATGTCAAAGTCCTTCTCTAAGGCAATCTGATTGATGGGAACGCTCAACTCCCTTAGGACATAAGGTTCCACAATGATGAGGCCGTAATCTTTGAATAGAGAAGACATTAAGTGGACAAAAGAGTTGGATAACTTCTCTTCACCGCCCTGAACAAGTGAAAAGACTTGCTCGCTAAAGTCTGTTTTAGGCCATTTCGTTTTTAACTCACTGAATAATTGAGATAAGCCATCCCCCAGGTCTATATCCTGGATGGAACGCCCATGACCGTCTATTTCAAGGGATAAATGCTCCACATCCCCGTATGGATTCAGGAAATCCACATGATTGACTTCAGCAAAGTCATGGTCTTCGGAAGCGGCCCAAAAAACAGGGACAAATTGAGCCTCCCCTTTCTGGTTCAATAGATCGGCAAGCAAAATGGCAGTCATGGCTTTGTAGATGGTATAAAGAGGCCCAGTAAGCGCCCCACACTGCTGACCCGTACAAATGGTGAAGCAGTTATCGCTTAAAAGAGCTTCCAAATTGGCTTTCACCTTCTGCGATGAGTTAAACTTCAGATTGTATGGGGCAATGGCCTTATAAAGCCCTTCTCTATCGCTCTGTGTAAGGGAGTAATCGTTTAAGGATTCTGTAAGCTTGTTTAGATCATGATAATCCAGGTCATAAAAGCCCTTGAGTTCTTCAAAACCCTCTATATACTTTAAAAAGACGGAGTCTTGCGGATAGAAGGATGGAATACGGGAATAAGGTATTTTAGTATTTTGAGAGAACATAGAGCCTTGAGATTCTGTTTGATTGGTTTAATCTATATTAATCTACAGTTTTTCAGTAGATAGACACGTCTTTCGCTTATAGTACTATTGCTGGCACAACCAGTTAAAGTAGCGTACAGACTTTGGACTATCCCATTGTCTTCGTCCAACGGCTTTCCCCAGGATCGTCCCATGCTTATCAATAATATAGGTCACAGGAATAGGTTCAATACTGTAAGTCTTGGCCACTGAGCCACTTGAGTCCATGAGTATGGGGAAGCTCACGCCCAGTATTCTGGCATACTGTTCCACACGGTCTTTTTCTTCACCCAGATTCACAGCCAACACCATGAAGTCCTTATCTTTCAGCTTATTATACAGCCTTTCAATAGACGGCATCTCTTCAAGGCATGCCTCACAGGAACTTAGCCAAAAGGTAAGGAAGACAACCTTTCCCCTTAGCCCTTTAAGAGACACTTCCTCACCATTGAGGGATTCCAGGATAAAGGATCCTGCAGGATTTCCTTTATTCTCACTGATCAAGGTCAAATCAGGAATAGGATGATGCTCATTATTCTGACCCGATTGACAAGCAAGTGATGAAACTATTAATAGGACAAGGATTATAAAATACTGCAGATGGGATGTCATGATAAATAAATCCTGCCGGTTATATGAACACGGCAGGAATTAATTATGTTAAACATATTTTATATAATCTGGCACTGGGATTTTAACTTTTTTGGTCTGCCGCAAATAATCCGCCACAACCTCATAGGCAGGACGTGGTTTAGGACTCTTTCGCAGATTATTTACTATTTTTGGGTTTGTTGTCCCTCCCCAAATAGAAACTTTGTAATTTCTCTTTAGGTCAAGCTTTTTCCCTGCTATCTTCATGTCTACAATGCGTTTAAGAATATTAGCATCGGGAGGAATATTAATCTTTAAGACTAAATCCACTCCGTAAAGTCGGCTAAAATCGCCTCCTTGTTGAAGATAAGCATCCCGATTAAAGACATTATCCAATATGTCGGCTAAAATGTTTCTCAACATCTCGCCGGTCAGATCATAGGTCCAAACAGTGGCATACGTGATGGCTGTCAGGTCGTAGACATCTTTAACGGTGATTACATTTCCTGGCAAAAGAGTGGGGCCCCATCGGAATCCAGGTGAGAAGACGACTTCAGAGTCATACTCAGCCTTAATCGCTTCTACAATCAAGCGATCGAAGGTCCCGCACATAGTATCCCTTCTGTACAAAAGGCCATCTGTAATGGCCAACTTTTCACCTAACTTCTTTTCATAAGGTTTATGCTGGTCATCAATGAGCTTTTTCATTTTGGGATCTTCTTTTATGAACTTTGGGTTGGCTATCACTGGATAGAGCTTGTGATTATACTTCACAATCTTTTTATCCTTGATCTCCAGATCGATCCGACCCAAAAACTTACCATGAGAACCTGCTTGAATTAATAATGTTCCACCGATCTCAAGGGCTTGAGGGGCTAAAGCTTTTTGGATAGTCCGCTTTTTACCCTTAATTTCAATAGCCTTTGGAAGAGGATCATGGGTATGACCACCTATGATAATGTCGATCCCGTCAATAGTAGAGGCGATTTTCTTATCCACCTCTATACCATTATGGCTTTGGAACACCACAAGATCGACTTTTTCATCCTCTCGCAGCTTTCTTATAAGCTCTGGAAAGTCATCCTGACGAATACCGAAGGACCAGTCCTCCGAAATACTCACAGACTTATTGTAATCATTCAGGTTTTTAGGGTGGGCAATAGGAACGTATGGGAAGCCTTGGCCAATGATACCAATTTTCACCCCGCCTCGTTCCTTTATGGTGTAGGGTTTGAAGACACGTCCTTGACGATTATTGAGCATATTCTTTTCAGACGCTTCTTTCCAGATCACATTTTGAGCAAGAAACTCGCAATTTGCCTTCTCTAAGCTCTTGATGTTTTTCTGAAGTGTTTCTACACCAAATGTAAACTCCCAGTGAGGAGTCATGACGTCTATTTCAAGGAGTTTTTGAGCTTCTACAAGGGCGTTACCATCGGTCCAGAGACCAATAGCAGTACCCTGCCAGGTATCTCCTACATCCAGAAACAGACAGTTCTCTTTTTTACGTTCTGCCCGAACTTGATTCGCAAGTGTGGCCAGATTGGCGAAACCACCCATCCTGCCATACTCTTTGGATAACTCATTAAAGTCAACGTCAGACAAGTAATAGACTTGCTCGGCGTTTGGCTCATTGAACCAGTACTTGATTCCTTTTTCGCCACTCAGGTGGCCGGGAGTAGAGGCCATATTAGCGGGTGCCAGGTTCACAGAAGGCTCTCGGTAATAGATCGGTCTCAAGTGGGCGTGGGAATCACATATAAACATAAGTGTTAATGTGCCCACCTCTTCAAACTCAAAGAGTTTTTTGGGGTCAATCTTTTCATAAAACTTCTTTGGGTCAACCTCTCTGACCGATTTTCCTTGAGAATCCTTCTTGGACGTCTTCCCCTTACAATCCTCAAGGGAGACTCCTGTAACAATCGCTAATTCAGCCGCTACCGTTGCTTTTATAAAGTCCCGTCTCTCCATGCTTAGCGAACCATTCCAGGAGCCTTGATCTTTTTACCGTTAGCTAATTTTGTAACGTAAAGTTCAAGACCTATCATCGCAGGGCTACCTATCTTCAATATTGACATACGAGCATTTTTCATACATTGTTGAAAACGTCGCTCAATAGTGAAAGTCTTTCCCTTTTTAGTTCGATAGTCGGGCCAATGAGCAGAAGCTCCCTTAAGTTTCTTAAGGATTTGCATCCTCAAATACTTCTTGGCTTCCTTGACATGGCATATTTCACAGGAAAGATTTCTCTGTCCCCGTCGCTGCTTGAATACTATTTCACCCAACTTCAAAGCCGCTTTTTCTTTTGGATGTTTGACCTTAACGTTAACTCTCTTTCCATTAGAAAGACTTTTAATGTAAGTCACCATTTGCATCATCTTGTCTTTCTTAAGGTTGTACTTTTTAGCTTTCAAAGCGTTCACTCGGCAGTAATTAATCATAGTTTGTAGCGATTGAACTTTTTTAGTCATCCCTACATACTTGGGATAAGTTGCCGCCTTTCCTTTCAGAGACTTTCCGGGGCCACTCTTTGTGTGGCAGGAAGCACAGGATTTCTTAGCCTTTCCATCTACTTTATTGAAGAGGTCTTTTCCCCCTTCCTTATCTAGTTCTCCTGGATTAAGCCCACCCTTGGTTTGTGCTAAATCTTTTTTTGAGATCCCCTTTTGAGCTGGAAGTGGGGGAACTACAAAAGCAATGATGATCAATACGCCAAGAAAGATCATCCCTAGAGTAAGTTTTGGATATTTCATAATTTGCCTCCTTAGACACTTTTGCTGTTATTCCATGATTTTCCACTTGTATCTCGCCAAGTCACCTGAATTCTGGACGCCTTAGAGGCTGACAAGGTAATTTCAATATATGGATTCTGGCTGAGAGCCGCTCCAGCATTCATTGTTGTGACTACCTTTCCCCCATTCTTGACAGTTATTCTGTTCACATACAGTTCAGGGATCAGTCTTTTCGTTTTTTTATCTTTTGCTCGTCCAGTATGCTGTGGGTGGATCAGGATTGTACGAACATAAACCAGATCCCCTCTTGTCTTGGTACTGATAATTGATTTTCCTATTGCTGCCATTTTGATACTCCTGTTATTGTTTGATTAACCGCATCCGCCAATAGTTACTTTGACAAGTTTAGAGTTATATAACTTTGAACCGTTTTTCATTACAACTAAAGCACGTACATTGGATGTCTTTTTCATCCGCATACGAGCATTGAAATAAGCTTTACCATTATCTGGCTTATAGTTGATGGTAATAGCAAGAGGTGTTGGATTTTTGTCGATAAAAATACTTATCTTTTTAACTTTCGATGCAGGCCCTGCATCCACCTGAACAGGGACAATCGCTCCATTTTCAGCAATGGTAGGAACTCTCAATTTGACTTGCCTGCTTTTAGTCGCCCCCTTAAACCCTGCTTTAGCCAACTCTTCTTCCAAAGTGCCCACTCCAGAGTCTACAGGAACATTTCTAATGGCTGAAGCACTGGCTCCAGGCATCCTGTCGCTTTTGAGTGGAGACGCTCCAAGACTCTTGGTGAGAGTGAGGGCTAAAGGAATCGTGGCTGTTAAAACAGCGGCTGAGCTCAGGAATTCCCTTCGCCCAATAGTTTTTTCATTTTCTTTTGACATGTTCTCTCCTTAACATCATCTTTTAAATGAGTTACTATTAATTGATATTAACTTAAAAAATATAGTGGATTCAATAATTCGCTTGTCAGAATGATGTAAAAATATTGTAATAATTTTGTAAAACAATATCCTTATTCATCGTATCGGTAGCCCACACCTGGTACTGTGCGGATGATCACGGGATTCCTGGGATCTGTTTCAATCTTTTTGCGTAATTGTGAAATATGCTGGTCTAATGTTCTAGTGTTTGGCATATAATCCAATCCCCAACAGACATCAAAGATTGTCTCTCTGTCCAATGCTTGTCCCTTGCTTTGATACAATAGTTGAAGGATCTTGACATCCTTTGGACCCAAGTCTATTGGCTTGTCATCTTTATATACTTTCAGTTCTGAAGGAACAATCCTTAGATTTAGCATGTGAAAGGGTGTGGATGGTAACGTTGGATTCGTTGAAGGATAGCAACGACGAGTCAAGGCCCTGATTCTCGCCACTATTTCCTTTATCCCAAAGGGTTTAATGATGTAATCATCCGCTCCTAATTCCAGGCCTAAAACCGTGTCAATTTCTTCAGATTTAGCACTGATAAACAGTATAGGAATGTTTAGTTCGGATTTCCTGATCTCCTTACACACATCAAATCCATTGATTAAAGGCATCATGATATCCAGACAAACAATATCAGGTTTTTCGTTTTTAAACACATTGAGTGCCTCTTTTCCATTGCCAGCCGTCACCGTTTCATAACCCTCTTGTGAGAATATTTCAACCAGACCGTCACGAGTGTATTTGTCATCTTCAGCGACTAGTATTTTCATCCCTATCTCCTGGGGTTTTTAACTCTAAATAAAAGGAAGTGCCCTTCTGGTCAGACTTTAAACCAAGATCCCCCCCGTGGAGACGTGCCAAATCCCGTGAAATAGACAGGCCAATCCCAGTCCCCGTGACCCCATCAGTTAATTTGTCACTGAGGCGAACAAAAAGCTTGAATACGTCTTCTATTTTCTCCTTGGGAATGCCTGGCCCTTTGTCTGATACAACTATCATAGTTTTATCACCCTCTAACCTGCTCTCAATCCTTAAGGATTCCCCAATAGAGGCGTATTTTTCTACATTGTTGATCAGATTTCCCAGGATTTGTCTCACTATGTCAGGATCAAAGTAAACGGGTCGATCTCTCTCTAAATCCATTTCAATGGTTATATTCCTGGTTTTTAGGGGTAATCGAAAAATATCCATGACTGAATCTATCACTAAATCGATGTTCCCCAAAGATTTAGTGAGTTGGACTCCATTCTTTTGTTTGCTGGCAACAGTTAACACGTTATGGATTAACCTGCCCAAACGCTGGCACTCGGATACAATGATTTTAATACTCCCAAGGGACTTAGGATCCTTTTCTGACACAGACTTTTCCAAAAGCTCGGCATACATTGTGATATTGGTAAGAGGTGTCTTTAATTCATGGGAAACCTTATTCACAAAGGATACTTTTTGAAAAGCCTCCTTCAACTCTCGACTGTTTTCTTTATAAAAGTAATAGGATAAGCCAATTAGAGAGAGCGTAATAACAACGATACTCAATGCAATGTTGGAGCTTATCCTATTATCCAATTCATCCAATATGTTGTCTGCTGCGAAGAATTTCAAACTCCATGTGTTCAGGGGTGCTTTCACGGCAAGTCTTGCTTTGGGTCTCTCATGAATATCTGGTTGATACATGCCCCACTGATGGAGTACTCTAGATTTGGCATCCATTAGGGTGGTTCTACTGTTGGATATATTACTTTTTTTGGGGGGGGGCAATTGTCCAATGACATCGATCAGTAGGGCTTTTTTATCCACTTCAATGCCAATAATCCTGGCCGATAAACGTTTCCATCGCCAGAAAATAAGATGAATCCCGTCCCCCCAAAACCATGTGTACCAGCCATATTTTTGACCTGTAAGTCCAGATTCATCCTGTTTATAGTAAAAATGAATCCTGGAATCCCAAATGGACTTCGTTCGTTCATAAAAACTGACTTCATTAAAAGTCGCCGTGGGATTGATTTTAGGGAAGGAAAGCTTGGCATTGGACTCCAGAATAAACATTTGCTGGATTAAATGATACTTTTGTGCATACCTACGCAGGTATTCGGGGGATGTAGCCTGCATATCATCGATCAGTAAAACAAAGTCACGTTCTGTCTCATTTAAAAGTTTTTCTATCCTGGCATTAATATTCTCTAAGCGATCCAGCTGCAAGTCGTTAAAGCGAGCTTTAATTTCCTCATATTCGCCCTTGGCCAGCCTGTCGCCAAACCAGGTCAGAAAAATTAGGGGGGTCAGGATGATGACCATGAAAATGGTTATTAATTTAGGCTTCATAACAACTTATCTCTAAACCTTCTTTACTGGACAGCTAATGTGGACTTTTCCAGGATTAACGGATCACTCATCCCGTATCGCTCCGCATATTGGGCTTTTCTCACGATCTTTAAGGTCAACAAGTCCCTTTTATCCTTCTGGAAAAGGAAATGAAGGTAATCAATGAGGTTCGCCCCCGACTCATCCGTCTTATAGGATAGGGTTAGGTAGTTTTCCTCTTTGTTGAACTCAATAGATAGGCAGAGGTTTTCCCTTTGACTGAAGTGACCTTTTTTATTCCTTTTCTCGGATTGTATTTCCCTGAGTTCCTTTAGCTGGTTGATTCGTGACTCAAAGTCATCCGGCATAAGCTGTTCATTAAGGTAGATCTTATACTTAAGCGATTGGATCTCTTTCTGAAGCTTTGGGAGGGCATCAGGAGTATAGATATAGTCCGATACCTGGATTCCATCAGGGAGTTCATCGTTCATGGCATCTTTAAGCCTGTCTAAAAGGTAATTGGACTTCACTCTAAACTGAAGGTACTCGGATTCGCTTTCTATACCTAAAGTAAGAGGGTTTGAGAACTCCATCTTGGGGATAGGATTGTATCCTTGGGAAAAAACTATGGGGAGATCCAGTCTCATAAAAGCTTTCTGAAATAGGTTCACTAACTCTATGTGGGATAAAAACCTGAGAATCCCCAACTTGCCAAACTTAAGTCGAACGGTGTACTCCTGTGTCTCAATTTCAGCCTGACTTTTACTATAGGATAAATCCTCATTAAATGAGTCACCCTTCTCAAAGAAACGTTGTAGGGTCTTATCACACACTCCACAATAGTCATCGCACTTATCTCTACAATCCAAAGACTCCGCACTCAAGTCTCCTCTGTTCAGTTCACGAAGGAGGAAATCGGTTGTCACCGTTGAGTCGATATGATCCCAGGGAAGAGGACTTCCAGGTACTCGATCTTTGAATAGATAATGGTCCAAGTCGATATCCAGGTCTTCTATAGCTTTCATCCAATGATCCAGCTTAAATGACTCATGCCATCCATCAAAACAGGCTCCATTTTGATAAGCTTTATGTATGACTGAGCCAATTTTTCTATCCCCCCTCGCTATCAAACCTTCTATAAGACTCATATCTGCTGGATGGGTCTTGAACTTCACCCTTCTATTCCGTATACTCTTCATTATGTGACCCATAATTGCCCTGGAGTCCTCAAAATTGAGTTGACGACTCCATTGATAAGGCGTGTGAGACTTCGGGATAAAGGTTCCCAACGTCACATTGATCTGGAGTGTCTTGTTCACGCTCAGTAATTTCTCAATTAACTGGATTATATCCTCTGCCTCACTGCTTTTGTAATTCTCATCCAGAGGAAAACCAATCATGAAGTAGAGTTTGATCTTCCGCCAGCCCATCCCTGTGACCTGTTCAACGATCTCAAAGAGCTTTTCCTCAGTCACCCGCTTATTGATAACGTCCCGTATATACTCACTTCCTGCCTCCACAGCGAATGTCAGCCCGCTTTTTCTTATTTCGCTGAACTGACCCGCTATATCCAGAGTGAACGCATCGATTCTCAAGGAAGGTAGGTTAAACGAAATCCCCCTGCGGCCAAATCGGGTATTGAGAGATTGAATCAGCTCAGTTAGCTTGCTATAATCTGCTATACTCAAGGATAACAGGGAAACTTCCCGATACCCCGTATTTCGGATGAGTGCATCACAAAAGCTTACGATGTTCTCAATAGTCCGTTCTCTCACAGGCCGATAGATCATACCCGCCTGACAGAATCGACAGCCCACAGTGCATCCCCTCGATACTTCGATCGTCCCAATATCCTGAGTCACCTGAACGTATGGAATAGGGGGTCTTACGGGAGACATCAATTCATTAATGTTAGGATGGGCTAGACGTTTCACCGTTTTCGTTTTTACGTTTTCGTTGTAGCTTAAACTATCGGTTTTAGTATTTTCTTCGAATAGTACAGGCGAATAGACTCCAGGGAGTTCTGAAAGGCCTGCTATGATATGTTTTCGAGAGAGGCCTTGTTCCTTCAACTCGATAAACCTTTTCCCAAAGGCCCGTATCGCCTCCTCCCCTTCCCCGATGATAAATAAGTCCATGAAATCAGCCAGGGGCTCCGGGTTGAAGGCACAAGGGCCTCCAGCAATGATAATAGGCATCTCTTCGCCACGATCCTTGCTGTAGAGAGGGATATTAGACAAATCCAGGATACTTAGTACATTGGTAAAGGTTAATTCATACTGTAGGGAAAAACCCACCGCGTCAAAGGTCTTTAGAGGCCTTTTTGTCTCCAGCGAGAATAATTCCTCACCATGAACCTTCAGTTGGTCCACCATGTCTAAAGCCGGATGGAACACTCTTTCGCAGAGCATATTCTCTTCATTGTTGATCGTCTCATAGAGTATTTTAATCCCCAAATTAGACATTCCCAATTCATAGAGTTCAGGGTATGAGAGGGCGATTTTAAAGGCCGTTTTATCAAAATCTTTCTTGATATGATTGATTTCTTCACCGATATATCGAGCAGGTTTTGAGACCTGAACAAGTATTTTCTCTAACAGATTTGGATGGATCATAGAAACTTTCCTTGTAATTTATTTATATTGTGTTAATTTTTATGATAGTAACATATCCAAAAACACTGAATCCATTGATACACGACTAGTGATAATTGCCTGTAGAGACGCATGGCCATGCGTCTCTACAGGTGACAGGTTTTATAACTGGACAATTTAAAATCAGTTTGGTATACTAATCCTAGAGGTTTATATTATGAATCGATCCAAAGGTATTATTGAGGAAGGCTTATTGAAAACCATTTCAGTTCTCTTAGCTGAAGACGATCAAGAGATACGCGAACAATTATCTACTTTCCTCAAAAGGATTGTAGGAACCTTACATATTGCTGAGAATGGGGAAATGGGTCTAGAGGCTTTTAAAGCATCTCGTCCAGATATTGTCATCACAGATATTCGCATGCCCAAAATGGATGGTCTGGAGATGGCTAAAGCTATTAAAGAAATGGATAGGACTGTTCCAATCATTGTCACCACCGCCTACAATGAGACTCAATTCCTATTGAATGCCATCGAAATGGGACTCGACAAATATGTGATCAAACCTACCGATACGGATATTCTTATCGAGGCGATTTATGCTTGTGCCTTAAACCTTTTTCAGAAAAGAGAATTGGAGGTTAAGACCAAAGCTATCCAATATATTTTAGACTTAAATCCTAATTTCATTATCTTGTCCAATCATGAGGAGGTTGAATACATCAATCAGACAGCCCTTAACTTTTTGGGCTACTCTTCTTTAGAGGACTTTAAGATGGATGCCCAGCAATTTGATGACTTTTTCCTCAAGCTGGATGACATATCCTACCCTGTGGATCATGATTTTCGCTGGATCAAGTATATTCTGGATGATCCAGATAAAGATCACATCCTTCAGTTTAACAAGCTAAACCCATTACAGGACTGTCATAAAACTTTTATCATCACCCATAACTCTCTCCCCGAAAAGAATAAATACATCTTTTCGTTCACGGACATCACAAACACTGAAGGAGAGAAAAAAAATGAAAAAATTATTATACATATTTAGCTTTTCGACATTTTGGTGGTATTTTTTAATATCTAGTATCATAATGCTTGGATTACAACTATTTTTCAATGGATTACTTACTATACCAGTTATAGATTATACCGTATCATTTATGTGAGAACGTTTTATCTCGGATTTATACTTTATATGGGGATTTTCATTCTTATTTGGTATATTTGTAGGATTATACAGAACCGTAACAAAACATAATATTTGAGTTTGTGTACTTTCTTGAGCTGCTGGTGCGGGGAGTCTATTTACTCTTTTATGTCCAGTTTGTCCAGTATTTTTCCTTT
>CAJXGR010000008.1 GCA_913053665.1 uncultured Spirochaetia bacterium | reverse complement strand
TCCGCGACCATCAAAGCTTTTCGGACTTAAACCACGAAAGTCACGGATACGCGGCACCGCTATACTAATCAGACGGTCAAGGAATTCATACATCTGCTTGCCCCGTAGAGTCACCTTACAGCCAATGGCATTCCCTTCTCTTAATTTGAAGTTAGAGATAGATTTTTTTGCCATTGTCTTTATAGACTTCTGGCCCGTTATGGCTGTTAATTCTTCTACGGCGATATCTAATAACTTTTTATTCTCAAGGGCTTTACCCACACCCATATTCACGACAATCTTTGTGAGTTTTGGGACACACATGACGTTCGGGTATTTTTTTTCCGACTTGAGGCTTGGAACAATCTCTTTTTTGTACTTGTCATATAATCTGGCCATAATATACCTAAAAGTTAATTATTTGTCTATTTTTTATCAAAAGAATGACCACAGCGATGACAAGATCTTATCTTTTTCTTATCCACACGCTGAACGCGGATTCTTACACCGGACTTACATTCGGGGCAAAAAATCATAACGTTAGAGGCATTAATCATTAAAGGGATTTCTACAATCTCGCCACTCTGATTATCCTGACTAGGACGGCGATGCTTTTTGACCATGTTAATACCAGGAATAAGAACTTTCGCATTTTTGCGATTGATTTCCTGGATCTTACCGGTTTTACCCTTTGTTGCGCCAGTAATAACAATAATTTCATCATCTTGCTTCAGATTCGTTTTAAGAATACGATCTGATTTTACTTTTACACTCATGAATATTCCTTCTAAACTACTTCTGGGGCTAAGGATACGATTTTCATAAAGTCTCTTTCCCGTAATTCTCGTGCCACCGGCCCAAAAATACGTGTTCCCCTGGGATTGTTATTATTATCAAGTATGACGGCAGAATTGGTATCAAAACGCAAGGTGGTACCATCTTTACGCCTAATCTCTTTTTTAGTCCTGACAATCACGGCCTTCACAACATTCTTCTTTTTAACGCCCATATTGGGCAATGCAGATTTTACAGCTGCTACAATAATATCTCCTACAAAAGCATAACGTCTTTTTGATCCACCCAGTATTTTAATACATTGGATCTTCTTTGCCCCGCTGTTATCCGCAACATCCAGCATAGTCTCTACCTGTATCATTCGATCACCTACCTATTTACTATCAGCTATCAATCTGAAGTTCTTGTCTTTACTTAAAGGCCGACACTCAATAATTTTTACTCTGTCGCCCACTTTCGCACTGTTGGTCTCATCATGAGCCTTAAATCTTCGGCTTCTTCTTATAAACTTTCTATATCTAGGATGAGGTTTAAGCTGTTCTACTTTAACAACAATAGTTTTATCCATTGTATCACTGACGACTATCCCCATCAAGATCTTTTTAACTATCTTTTTTTCCATAAATTACCTTGAATTGTTCCTCTCAATATAACTCATTGATTTCAGAATATACTTAACAGCTGATCTATCCTTCTTATTCAAGTTTTCTTTCAGTTGATAGCTGTCAGATTCTCCTTTCGTATAGGATTTTAATAAGAGGTTTTTTTTAGTCTCACTCAGTAGTTTTTTTATGAGACCTTCAAAAACTTGAGTATCGATCTCATTCATTTTATTCAGTTCATCTTCCCGCAACCGGGTGTTAATCTGGGCGATATCCCGACGTACGTACTTGACACGGGCCGGATTGTTCAGGCTTCCCAAAACCTCTGTGAATCGAGCATTTCTATGTTCTTCAATTCTTTCTTCTTTTAGTTTAATGAGTTCTTCAATACTTTTCTCGTTGAGTTCTGACTTTTTCATATAGGAAGCCTCGTAACGAATTTCGTCTTGATAGGAAGCTTAAACGCAGCAAGACGCAAAGATTCTTTGGCCAATTCTTCATTGATTCCGGCCACTTCAAACATGATTTTCCCTGGTTTGATCTTGCAAACCCAATATTCAGGATTCCCTTTTCCTTTTCCCATACGTGTTTCTGCAGGCTTTTTAGTATAAGGGATGTCTGGAAAAATGCGTAGGTATACTTTACCTTCTCTTTTCATGTGACGAGTCATAGCCACACGAGCCGCTTCGATTTGCCGATTCGTTAGCATCCCACACTCCATGGCAGTTAATCCATATTCACCAAAGTCCACCGTATTGCCTCTTTGGGCCTTTCCTTTCATCCTTCCACGCTGTTGTTTCCGGTATTTCGTCCGTTTGGGCATTAACATAATTGCTCTCCTAACCTAATTCCACTCTATTCTATTTTTAACACTTAATTGTAGATTTCACCCTTAAAAAGCCAAACCTTAACACCTATTTTGCCAAATTGAGTCATACTTTCGGCAAATCCATAGTCCACTTCCGCCCGTAGAGTGTGCAGAGGGATTCTTCCTTCTTTATAATGCTCTGTTCTCGCCATTTCAGCACCACCCAAACGACCCGACACAATAATCTTAACCCCTTTCGCCCCAGCTTTCAGGGAATTCTGAATGGCTTGTTTCATAGCCCGTTTATGGGCCACTCGACCTTCAATCTGCTTGGCAATCTGGTTCGCAACCAGAGTGGCATTGGTGGCCGTATTTCTTAGTTCTACAATGTTAAGATGCAGTTTTTTATCTGTCATCTTCTGAAGTTCTTTTTTCAGGACTTCTATATCGCTTCCTTTTTTACCAATGACCAGTCCAGGACGAGCCGTCAAGATATTGACCGTAACTCGTTCCGCTGGGTAGCGGATGATTTCAACTTTCCCAACCTCTGCATTCTTTAGCTTCTTCAGGATGAATTTACGTATCTTCAAATCCTCGTGCAAGTAATCAGCATATTCAGACTTGACATACCACTTGGAGTCCCAAGTTCTGGTCACTCCAAGACGAAATCCAATAGGATTTACTTTCTGACCCATTTTACTCTCCTTTCTCAGCAACTATAACCTTAAGATGTGTTGTAGGCCTGGATACTCGATCGGCCTTTCCGCGAGCCCTTGGTCTAACACGTTTAAATGCCGGCCCTTGATTCACTATGATTTCTTTAATCACCCAATCCTCTTCATTGGAAGAAGGTTCTTTAAATAATAAATTAGCTCCCGCACTCATGAGAGTCTTCTCCATGATTCTAGCCCCCTTCTGAGGCAGGTTGGACAAGATTCCCCGTGCTGTAGGATAATCCAAATGACTCACTGCCTGGGTCACCCTGCGTAACTTCTTGGTGGATATGCGGTTATGTTTAGACAGCGAAAAAGCTTCCATAAATAGTTCCTATTATCCTATTTCCCTTTTCCTTTCTTGGTCCCCGAATGGCTCCGAAAGGTTCTGGTGGGAGAAAACTCCCCCAGTTTATGCCCCACAAGGGCTTCTGATATAAATACAGGTATAAATACCTTGCCATTATAGACGTTCAAAGTTAACCCAATCATGTCGGGGATGATCGTTGAACTCCTGGACCAGGTTTTAATAGGCCTTTTAGACCCTTCACTAATCATTTTTAATACTTTCTTATAAAGTTTCTTATCTATATATGGGCCTTTTTTAAGAGATCTAGACATCTTATCTCCTGGACTTCTTATTTTTTCGACTTACGATGAACTTGCTAGAGGCTTTTTTAGGACTTCTTGTCTTGTATCCTTTGGTTGGAACCCCTGTTGGGCTAACAGGGTGTCGTCCACCCGATGTTTTCCCTTCACCACCACCATGAGGGTGATCCACAGGGTTCATAGCGACCCCTCTCACTTTGGGACGTCGTCCCAGCCACCGACTTCTTCCTGCCTTCCCAAGGGATATGTTCTCGTTGTCCACATTTCCAACTTGTCCCACAGTGGCGACACAAACATTTAATATCTTTCTGACTTCTCCAGAGGGTAGCTTCAGATTGCAATAATTCCCTTCTTTAGCCACAAGCTGTGCATAAGCCCCGGCTGAGCGAGCCATCTGTCCCCCTCGACCGGGACTCATTTCAATATTATGAACTAAAGTACCAAGAGGTATGTTTTTAAGAGGCAAAGCATTGCCTAAAGTCGCTTTAACGCTGGGCCCGGCAATAATGATCATTCCAACTTCCAGCTTATCAGGAGCAATGATATATCGTTTTTCCCCATCCGTATAAGTGATTAATGCAATACGGGCCGATCGGTTTGGGTCATACTCAATGCTAGTGACCTTTCCTTCTATATTGATTTTATTTCTCTTGAAGTCAATTTCTCTATATCGTCTTTTATGTCCCCCGCCTCGTCGCCGAACACTGATCCGTCCGCCTGCTCCACGTCCTGCTTTTTTGGATAGACCTTTGGTAAGCTTCTTAAGGGGCTTTTCAGCAGTGATCTCACTAAAATCCGATACTGTTTTAAATCGCTGACCCGGCGTAACCGGCTTGAACTTCTTGATACCCAATTGTATAACCTTTTATCCTAATATCTTTTAACTAACTTTTATCCGTATTTATTCCTGGGGAATTAATCTTATATCCCTTCATAGAAATCGAAATTACCTTCTTTAAGGGTAACGATCGCCTTTTTCCAGTTGGATCGATAGGTCTTTCCTTGGCGGCCTCTATTTTTCTTTCCTTTTATATTGTATGTATTACACTTAGACACTTTTACCTTGAAAAGGTTTTCAAGGGCTTGACTCACCATGATTTTATTGGCCTTGGGATGAATCTGGAAGTAATACTTCCCGCCAATAGTACGAGCCGAAATGGTTTTTTCGGTTAGTAATGGACGTATAATTATTGAGTGATCATTCATGATTGAGTCCTTTTAAGATATAAATCCTCTAATTTCGATAAGACACCTGCTTCAATCATGATCTCATGGGAATAAAAGAGATCGTAGGAGTTTAATCTATTGTAATTTAAGCACTTGACCCAGGGCAAATTGCGACAACTACGTCTTAATAGGGAACGATCATCATCTGTGATAATAGTTAAATTATAATTTCTCATCTTTTTACGGAGTTTATTGTTTTTAAGCTCCCCAAACTCATTTTTCATGAGACTCATGCTAAAAAGCTGTTCTTGAACCTCTTTCGTTTTACCCTCTTTGGCAATGACAGGGTCTATAATCTGCAAACGTTCTTCCTTATGACGTTTACTCAAGATAGAGCGTATGGAAAGTTGTTTCACCTTCTTTGGCAGACTATAACCATAATCCTTTATTTTAGGGCCAAAGACTGTTCCACCCCCTCTCCATATGGGTGACTTCACGGATCCAGCACGGGCTCGACCAGTTCCCTTCTGACGCCATGGCTTTGCAGTACTCCCTTTCACCAGACTACGATCCTTTGTAGACGCTGTACCCAAACGCTTGTTCGCAAGCTCATTATGGATAGCTCTGTAGATCACCCCTTCATTGGGTTCAATATTGAATAACTTGTCAGGAAGGTTAACCGACTTGTCTTTTTCCCCTTTTGGATCTATCACCTTTAGTTTCATGGTCTTTTTATTTATCCTTTCTTCTTAATGGCTTTATTGATCTGTATAATATTATCGTTTGGACCAGGTATGGCCCCTTGAATCAGTATAAGATTATCTTCAGCCCTCACGTCAATCACCTTTAGATTCTGAATGGTTCGATTCGTCATCCCCATCTGACCTGGTAGTTTCTTCCCTTTAAACACTTTAGAAGGATCAGCACAGGCCCCCATGGATCCGGGCCGTCTATGGTAACGTGATCCATGACTCATTGGGCCTCTATGAAAACCGTGACGCTTGATAGCCCCCTGGAAGCCACATCCTTTGGTTTTCCCTCTCACATCCACCAAATCGCCTTTTGCGAATATATCTACTTTAACCTGCTCTCCCACCTTGTATCCTGACTCCCCCTCTATGCGGAATTCCTCTGTCACTTTCTTGGGGAAGGTTTTAATCTTATCGTAAAAGCCTTTCTCAGGCCTTCTTACCCTTTTAAACTTATCCATAAATCCCAATAGAATCGACTCATAGCCATCTTTTTTAATGGTCTTTTCCGCCAAAACATAGCAGGGTCCAGCTTCTACAACAGTCACAGGAATCACGTTGCCTACCTCATCAAAAACTTGTGTCATCCCTATTTTTCTAGCAATCAATCCAACACTCATTGTTCCATCCTTACTGTCTGATCTCTACATCGACCCCTGCAGGGATCTCTAATTTAGTTAACGCGTCAATCGTATCCTTTGAGGGATTGTGAATATCGATCAATCGCTTATGGGTCCGCATTTCAAACTGTTCCCTCGATTCCTTGTTCACATGAGGCGACCGTAAAACAGTATACTTGTTAATCCTGGTAGGAAGAGGGATGGGGCCACTAATGATAGCACCCTGCCTTTTTACTGCCTGAACAATCGATTTGGCCGATCTATCCACAAGCCCACCGTCAAAACTACGAAGTCTAACTCTAATCTTCTGCCCTGCCATAAAACCCTCTTCTTTTTAAATGCTTTTTATTCAATGATATCCGTGACCGTGCCAGCTCCAACCGTTCGTCCACCCTCACGAATCGCAAACTTCAAACCTTTATCCATCGCAATAGTAGTGATTAAGTTGACCTCAATGGCCACATTGTCTCCAGGCATCACCATTTCAGTGCCTTTCTCCAGATTTACTGTTCCAGTCACATCTGTTGTTCTGAAGTAAAGCTGTGGTCTGTAGCCATTAAAGAATGGGGTATGTCGTCCCCCCTCATCCTTCGTCAGGATATAGACTTGAGCCTTAAACTTAGTGTGGGGCGTGATACTTCCTGGCTTAGCCAAGACCTGTCCTCTATCAATATCTTTTCTTTCAACCCCTCTAAGTAATGCTCCCACATTATCTCCCGCCTCACCACTATCAAGGAGCTTTCTAAACATCTCAACACCTGTCACAGTAGTCTTTCGCGTTTCCTTCATCCCTACAAGCTCCACTTCTTCACCCACTTTCACCACTCCCGTCTCAATTCGTCCTGTGGCTACCGTTCCCCGACCGGTGATTGTAAAAACATCCTCAATAGGCATCAAGAATGGTTTGTCAATATCCCGTTTAGGCTGAGGTATATAAGTATCTACTTTCTCTAAAAGTTCTTTGATAGGATCATAAGCCGGATCATCCGCTGGTTTCCCTGCGATAGCCGCTTCCAGAGCTTCTTTAGCTGATCCTCTAACGATTGGCGTGTTATCTCCGTCAAACTTGTATTGATTCAAGAGATCACGGATTTCTTCTTCTACAATCTCAATCAGATCAGGATCGTCCACCATATCGACCTTGTTAAGAAAGACAACAATATGGGGCACACCCACCTGTCCAGCCAGAAGAATGTGTTCTCGTGTCTGAGGCATAGGACCATCCGCGGCACTCACCACTAAAATTGCTCCATCCATCTGAGCCGCTCCGGTGATCATGTTCTTGACATAATCGGCGTGTCCAGGACAGTCCACGTGAGCATAGTGACGGGTAGCTGTTGAATACTCAACATGCTGTGTAGCAATCGTGATCCCCCTTTCTCGCTCTTCCGGGGCATTATCGATTTCATCAAACTTCTTTGCTTCTGCTAATCCTAATATAGCACTTACTTGCGTGATAGCTGCCGTTAATGTTGTTTTCCCATGATCCACGTGACCAATGGTCCCTACGTTTAAGTGTGGCTTACTCCTGTCAAACTTTTCTTTAGCCATTGCTCAGACCCTCCTAAAGTCTATTCCCTAAAATCTTAATCAAGATTCATAAATATTTATTGCTTGTTTAGCCGCCCAATTTAGCGGTAATTTCATCGGATATTCCCTTGGGAACCTGTTCATAGTGAGAATATTGCATGGTATAATTGGCTCTCCCTTGAGTTTTAGACCTGAGATCCGTAGCGTATCCAAACATCTCCGAAAGGGGAACCTGGCCATTTATCACTTTCGCCCCAGTTCTATCCTCAATTCCAACGACCTTTCCTCGCCGTGAGCTAATATCACCAATCACATCCCCCATATAATTCTCAGGGGTGACCACCTGGAGGCTCATAACTGGCTCAAGGAGTACGGGACCACACTTCCTGGCTCCCTCCTTCAAGGCCATAGACCCGGCTACTTTAAAAGCCATTTCATTGGAGTCCACATCATGGTAAGAGCCGTCGTAAATGGTTACTTTCATGTCCACCATAGGATATCCAGCCATGACTCCTGTTTCCATGGCCTCCACAACTCCTTTTTCGACAGCCGGTATATATTCCTTGGGGACTCGTCCACCCACTACTTTATTCTCAAATATAAATCCTTTACCCGGTTCTTGAGGTTCAATCATCAGCAAAACGTGGCCGTATTGGCCTCGTCCACCCGATTGTTTTATGTATTTACCTTCAACTTTTTCTTTCTTACGGACGGTTTCCCGATAGGCCACCTGCGGTTTACCCACGCTAGCCGCTACCTTAAACTCTCGAAACATGCGATCTACGATAATCTCAAGGTGAAGCTCTCCCATACCGGATATAATGGTCTGACCGGTTTCTTCATCGGTTCTCACCCGAAATGTGGGGTCTTCATCCGATAATCGCTGAAGGGCAGACGATAGTTTTTCCTGATCCTCTCTGGTTTTAGGCTCCACAGCCACTGAAATAACAGGATCCGGAAAAACCATAGACTCCAATATAATGGGATGATCAGCATCACACAGGGTGTCTCCCGTTGTTGTGGCCTTTAGGCCCACTGCGGCAGCAATATCTCCAGCGCAAACCTCTCCCAATTCTTCCCGACGGTTCGCATGCATCTGAAGGATCCGTCCTATCCGCTCTTTTTTATCTTTCGTCGAATTATAAACATAAGACCCTGATTTCAGAACCCCCGAATAGACCCTGAAAAACGTGAGTTTACCCACATAAGGATCGCTCATAATCTTGAAAGCCAGTGCAGAAAAGGCTTCTTCATCCGATGACTTCCTGGTCCCTTCGCTTGAGTCAGGCAACTCACCTTTTATCGCAGGAACATCTGTTGGAGCCGGCAAATAATCAACAACTGCATCCAGGAGAGTCTGGACTCCCTTATTCTTAAAAGCTGTCCCACACAAAACAGGGAAGAACTCAACATTCACTGTTCCTTTTCGGATCAGCTCAACGACCTCAGCTTCACTAATTTCCTGACCTTCCAGGTATTTTTCCATCACCCCATCATCAAGTTCAGCAATGGCCTCAAGCAGATGTTGGTGATATTCTTCAGCCTGAGCCTTTAAATCAGCAGGAATCTCCACTTCACTAAAGGAAGCCCCCAGATCTTCAGAGTCCCATATAATTCCTTTCATTTTAACAAGATCAACGACCCCCTGGAACTTGTCTTCGCTTCCTATAGGCAATTGAATAGCCACTGGTTTTGCCTGCAACCTGTCCTTTATGGACTCAATGGATTTGAAGAAATCAGCTCCAATCCGATCCATCTTATTAATGAAGACCAATCTGGGGATATTATAGTTATTTGCCTGCCTCCAGACAGTCTCACTTTGAGGCTCTACCCCACTTACGGCATCAAAAACAGCTACCGAACTGTCCAGAACCCTTAGTGATCGTTCCACCTCAACGGTAAAATCAACGTGACCCGGTGTATCAATGATATTAATACGGTGATTATTCCAGATACAGGTTGTCGCGGCGCTTGTAATAGTAATCCCGCGCTCTTTTTCCTGCTCCATCCAGTCCATTTCGGCTGCACCATCATGGACTTCTCCAATTTTGTGAGTCTTACCGGTATAATAGAGTATCCTCTCTGTTGTGGTGGTCTTGCCAGCATCAATATGGGCCATAATCCCGATATTTCTTGTCTTGGCAAGAGAAAATTGCCTAGCCACTAAAATCCCCTCCTAATTATTTACCACTTAAAGTGTGCAAAAGCTTTATTCGCCTCTGCCATTTTATGAGTCTCTTCACGCTTCTTAATGGTTTTACCCGTATTATTATAAGCATCCATCATTTCGTTAGAGAGTTTATCAACCATTGTTTTTTCACTACGCTCTCTGGTTGCACGAACCAGCCATCTCATAGCCAGAGATGTTTGGCGAACCGGTCGAACTTCCACAGGGACCTGATAGGTCGCCCCACCCACTCGACGGGATCGTACTTCTACAAGCGGCCTGATGTTCGCTATTACCTGACTGAATATCTCCTTGGGAGGTTTATCCAATTTTTCGCCTGCCCTATCCAGGGCCGTATAGACAATCCTTTCGGCAATACTTTTCTTGCCGCCCAACATCACTTTATTGATAAATTTAGAGATCATGACGTCATTATGCACTGGATCAGGGGCTACTGTTCGCACAGCGGCCTTTCTTCTTCTTCCCATAAGGTTTTCCTGTATTTTCCCAAAAGGCGGGGAAATCATTGTAGTTTTATGTTATTTAAGCCTTAGCCCGTTTGGTTCCATATTTGGAACGGCTTTTCTTACGGTCGGTCACCCCAAAAGTATCCAAAGCACCTCTGATAATGTGATAGCGAACACCTGGCAAATCCTTTACCCGTCCACCTCTAAGGAGCACAACGGAGTGTTCTTGAAGGTTATGACCAATGCCAGGAATATAGGCGGTTACTTCTATTCCATTTGTGAGCCTTACTCTTGCCACTTTTCTAAGGGCCGAGTTAGGTTTTTTGGGAGTAAAGGTCATCACCCTGGTACATACGCCTCGTTTGGCTGGACAGTTCTGTAATGCTGGCGCTGTGGTCTTGTTCGTTATCTTTTTTCTTCCATACTTCACTAACTGATTAATTGTTGGCATTATGACACTTCTTTCTAATTTGTTGATTTATAGAACCTTTCAATGATCTAATAGAACTTGAAAAAACTTAACCTATGCGTAGACAATAAGATAACATCTCCCTCTCTGCCTATCAAGCCAGATATTGGATGTTTTTTTTATAATTGAAAGGCTTGCTTACTATAACCGTTTTATAACAGGCCTTTAATATAATCATTGAGTTTATAAACGTCTACTTTTTTTTAAACCTCTGGCTAAATTTTAATTAGTTCTTTAGCTTCCTTTGTATAATATCAAGTATTTTATATTTCAATTTGTGATTCAATCGTATTTTAGATAATAACTCATTTTTGCAAAATAAAAGTAATTTTTTATTATATTCTACGAAACAAGGTAGGTTGTGAAAAAAGTGACTCATTTCCTGATGATCCCCATAATTGCATTAATGATCCTTCTGACAGGCTCATGCACTAAAATAAAGGATAAAACAACCTCTCCTTCTGTCACTACTGACAGATCCGATCTGGACAACAGCATCCAGCCATCCTTTGAGGATTTCCTCAAACGCTACAGCCAAATCTTGAAGCTGACAAAGGAAGGAAAGAATAAGAAAGCCAATATCCTTGCCCAGGAAAAGGGATTCACTGAGCAGGCTAAAATTGAAGCTTCTTATAGAAGATTAAAAAGTGAACTGGCTCAAAATCCCGAAAAACAAAAAGCCTTGGACGACAAAATGAAAGAATTGTATTTGGATCATCCAGAAGATGCTCAGTAATTACTTTGGCTTTTTTAAGTTTATGGTATCACTCATTATCATGATAGAAAAAATTACAATTTATTTAATCTGAAATTAAAGGCTCAATACACAATGATCGACAAGTAATTATGTTTTATAATAAATGGAGGCTTTAAGATGAAAAAGTTCGTGTCTATCCTTATCTTCATCCTTTTAATAGGTACCCTATCGGGATATACTCAAGATAAACCCCCTGTAGATCAGGTGGACGAAGAAGATAAAGCCGTTATGGAAGACCTTGAACTGTCCGACACAGCTTTTTTCAAGAAGTACGTTGAGAAGTTTGCCAGTAAGAGCACTGAGTTCTTATATAAAACCTATATCTCGGTGGATGATCCTGAGATTAAGATCTACATACTTTTTAAGGCCATTGATAAGGGACTGAATGATCCTTTTGTGTTTAAAATCTTTAATACCGGATTGGCGGAGAGTATTAAAAACCTGAGCTATCAAGACAGAATGAGAGATCATGCCGATAACTGGAAGGTCCGAGCGACTGCCGCTTACTTAATATCCACAAAACCCACAGTGGATAACAATAAAAAGCTGGCTCTCATCAAGACATTGCTCTTGATTCTAAGGGAAGATCCCGAAGAACGATGTCAGGGAATCGCCGCCATGACCCTTGGAAAGTTATTTGCTGAAGGCGGCCAGGGTGCTTCAGGCGGTAAAGACGGAGGGAAGTATAAACGATATAACCTACTACGCAAAGATACAATTGTTAATATTATTAATACCAAATTGGATAAGACTCACTTAAACGATCAATATCTATGCTGGGCACTGGTAAAGGCTGTAGGCTATCTAAAGAGTGAGAAGTCCTTTTTCGTCCTCATCCGAACACGCAAAAGAGGGTTCAACGAAAAGGTGAAGCTTGAGATCAGCCATTCCATGCGTGCCATCACTGGTTCTTCCAAGTGATACGTCTTTATGATTATTCCATTTGCCGGAGTCTCTTTGTGAAAAGACGCTCCGGCTTACCCCACCATGTCGAATGATCTAAACCCACAAGATGCTTTTCTACTCACAAAATTAAGTCATCCCTTAAAGGATGATCGGTATACCCCCGTCCAGTCCCTTCCATATTACTCTATCCTGTGGATTCAAGAGGGTCGGGGAGTCCATCATGTTGATTTTGAAGTGTACCCCTTTGGGGACAATACTGTTTTCTTCTTGTCTCCTGGGCAATTGCACAGTATCGAACTGAATAGTCCTTTAGAAGGTGTTATACTCTGCTTCAAGGATGAGTTTTTTTGCCTGGGAGAGGATCACATCCTGAAACCTCAATACGACTTTCTCTTTAACCTGTCTGCCAAACCTTCTAGCTTTAAACTCAGTTCTCAGACAAGTGATTACTTAAAGATTATTATAGATAAAATCCATGAAGAATATCTCTCCCCCTCGAATCTGAGGGATGAATTGCTAAGGAGTTACGTCAAAATACTTTTACTCAAATTATCGGAGATTCTCCCACAGGTCGATGCTCTCCCAATGACCTTTGACAAGAGTAATGAGACGTTCTTTGACTTTAAACGCTTAATTGAAAAGTACTATAAAACAAGACATCGTGTTGCAGACTACGCCAAAATCCTTAACGTTACAGGGAAATGTCTAAACGAAATGGTCAGAAAGGCTGCAGGAAAGACCGCCACCCAGATGATCCATGAGAGAATTGTCCTGGAAGCGAAACGGTATTTATATCATAGTCCACTGAGCATTAAGGATCTAGCCGATAATCTGGGATATGATGATCCCTACTACTTTAGCCGCTTTTTCTCCCGGTCAGTGGGTCTGTCTCCACAAAAGTTCAGAGACCTCTACAGAAAACCATCCATCAGAAACTCTGATTCGTCCATGTCCTGAAAAACCTTCCATTATTATATTCATAGCATAACGACTAGGAGGTCTCGACATGAAAAAAACCCGTCACAGAGCTGATACAAGGGGTCTGGCTGATCATGGATGGCTCAAAAGCTATCACACCTTTAGTTTCGCCAATTATTATAATCCAGAGAGAATGCAATTTGGACTGCTACGAGTGTTGAATGACGATGTGGTTCAGCCTGGAATGGGTTTTGGAACCCACTCTCATGATAATATGGAAGTAGTAAGCATCCCCCTCTCTGGTGCCCTGGAACATAAGGATAGCATGGGTCACACAGAGATAATCAAGTCAGGAGAAGTGCAGATCATGTCCGCAGGGACCGGATTGACTCACTCAGAGTACAACTCATCGGATGAAGACCTTGTTAATTTCCTGCAGATCTGGGTCCTCCCAAAGGAAAGGGATATTAAGCCCCGATATGACCAAAAGGACTTCTCGGGCCTTCAAAACAAGAATGAACTAACTACCGTCGTTTCTCCAACAGGTGATACGGCCTTATGGGTTAATCAGGACGTCTATTTTTCATTAGGTAAAATGGATAAAGGTCAGAAGTTCGCTTATGAGAGTAAGAAAGCCCAAAACGGGGTCTATATATTCCTGATTGACGGGCAGATAGAAGTAGATGGTGAAACCTTGAACCCACGAGATGCTTTAGGGATCGAAGATTACCAAAGTATTGACATCAAGGTATTGGAGGACTCAAAGATCCTGGTGATTGACGTACCCATGAAAGCTTAAAGGATGACCTAGGCCCAATCATTCAGTCCTATGGCAATCTAATAGGTCACTTAAACAGATAGTTTGTAATTCTTAGGTGGTGTCCTATTAGACATTTGCTTATGAAGCCTTTACTGAAAAGAATATTAGAGACATACTTTATCATTCCCCAAAAGTTTAGTAGAACAGTACCAAAACATTCATTAAATAAATGTAAGATAATTTTGACAATAGGGCACTGTTTTGCTATAATACCTTTGGATAAACCAAAATAGATTGTCTCACTAGAAAAGAGGATGCCATGTGGTATAAAAAGCTTCATAACCAGATATTTACAGGAATCCTTCTAGGTATCATCCTGGGATTCGTACTCCCTTCACAGCTTGCTAAGGATTCAGGCTTTATAGGAGATCTTTTTGTAGCCGCCCTGAAGATGCTTATCGCCCCTCTAATCCTGACATCCATATTCGTAGGGATCACCAGCCTGGGAGATGTGAGAAAGCTTGGCTCATTAGGCAAACAGACGAGCATCTATTACTTGTCGACTACCTTTATCGCTGTGCTCATCGGTGTTATTATGGTGAATATCATGTTTGATGTCAGTAAACCAGAGGGCGCTAAAATCAAGTTAAACACAGAACACTATAGATATGCCGCTGGTCGGCTCAAGGATAATAACATTATTCTTGAGTCCATCGCAAAACAAAATGAAATCACTAAGAACATTTTACTCCGTTATCAGGCAAAACCCAGTTGGCCTGGAATCAACGAAGAAGCCCAAAAACGCGTCATCCATGAGCTTAAGACTGATTTATTGAAACAATATGCTACCTTACCCTCTAAAGATGCTGAACAAAAAGTCCTGGCAATAGTCTCATACGTAAAGAATCATGTTAAAATCCTTAGAGTGATCGCCACAATGAAGGCAAGGGCCATTGAAATCACTGACTCGGACGTCAAAAAAACCATATCGACTATCCAGACAAAGATCGGTCTTGGGGGAGCCTTTATCGGATTAATCAAAAAGATGCTGGTCAACCCCTTCCAGGCGCTCAGTGAAGGAAACGCTTTAGGGATCATTTTCTTTGCTCTCCTGTTTGGAGCCTTTTCAACGGTCATAGGGCCCAAGGGAGAACCCATCATCCGCTTCATGGGTGGATTCAACGATGTGATGTTTAAAATAGTTGATCTGGTCATCAAGACAGCCCCTATTGGTGTTTTATCCCTCATTACCAAGATAATTGGCGAAAATGCAGACAACCCTGAACAGTTAAGTCAACTAGCCCAAAACGTTGGTAAATATATGGCTACAGTCTTGGGAGGCCTCTTTATTCATGGATTGATTGTCTTACCCTTGATATTATGGTTCATTGGCAAGATGAGTCCCCTTCAGTTCTTTAAAGGAATGCGGTCAGCACTCCTCACCGCTTTTTCAACCAGCACATCAGCGGGAACATTGCCCCTGACATTCAAGGCCACCCAGATAAATCTTGGCCTCTCCAAACGTGTCACAGACTTTGTATTGCCTTTGGGGGCTACCATGAATATGGATGGTACCGCTCTTTATGAGGCTGTGGCAGTGATCTTTATCGCTAACTTCCTGGGAATCGATCTAAGTCTGGTTCAGCAAATTACAATTTTTATAACAGCGTCTATAGCGGCCATTGGAGCGGCGGCTATCCCCAGTGCGGGACTCGTCACAATGACCATTGTCTTATCAACTGTTGGATTACCCACTTCGGGGATTGTTATCATCCTGGCAGTGGATCGCATACTGGATATGTTTCGTACGGCTATCAATGTGGAAGGCGATGCTGTAGGCTCTGTAGTGATATCTCATTTTCAGAAGAATGATTCGTAAAAGTGATTTGATCTATTAAGTGGCCCAGACTTCTATTTCATGATCTGATCGGCTTAAACATGGATGTAATCCCAGATATTGGGTATATTGAGCTTGTTGACCCCCCGTCTAAGATGGGTTCGGGTAGTTTCAAAGCTCATATCCAGGGTGGAAGAGATCTCATTAATAGACTTCCCCGACCTTTTCAGTCTAAGGACTTTCATCTGGTTCTCAGACAATGTTTCAATCCTCGAATTGATGATTTTGAGTTGGTTGGCCAATTGCAAAAAGTCGATGGCTTCATCGTTCTCGCAATTCAAAGAGATGATCTGTTCTTTCTTCTGACTGGTGTTGACAACAAGATGACCGATCAGTTCTTCCATCCGAGTCCCCCTTTCAATGAAGTCAATCTGTAGACTTCTTGCCTCAGCCAGTGATAATAGGGTTGGCTCCTCCGAAATAAAAATGATATGAATATCCTTGGCTTTTGACTTGACAAGTTTGGCGCATTCCATATCTGAAAGGTCACTGAGTGGGCTATGGATCAGGCACACATCCGGTTTAAAGGGTGACTCAAGGTTTTTAAGGAAGTGCATTCCTGAATCAAAGTTCCCATAAAGCCAGACAAGCTCTTCACTGGATAGTATATCTATCAAATATTGTCCATAGCTTGAGTCACAACCTAAAAGAGATACCTTAACGGGTCGAGTGATCGGGACTGAAGGGTGTTTCATGATATTCTCCAATTAATGTTGATATGAGACTTCATTATGGTGACAAACCTTCAAATATTATGCCAACTTTTATGGGAATCATTAATATCACTTCTTTTAAGAAGTTAGCATCTTGTTATATTTAATAAACAAATACTTTCCTATGATAATTGACTTTTTTTAAGACAACTTATAAAAAAATAATACACTTTCCTTTAAAAATCACCCTCTTTCTTCAAAGAGATGACTAAAAGATAAGCCAATCGACAATAAAAATGAGTTAATAATTAACTAATCCATAAAATATTGCTATATTATCCATTGGTTCTATAAAAATCAAAAGTCTATCTCACGGCTTAGTATTTATCCTTTATAAACATAACAGGTTTTAGTGAAATGATAAGATCCCATTGCTTTTTTAAGTATTTAGTCATTATTGCTTTATCAGCCATACTTTTATCATGTACCAAAAAACTCATTACTAATAAAAAAGATGAAATCATTCACCCTGATTATAAAATAGAAAAGCAATTACAGGTCGCTGAGTTTGTGAATAAGAGCAAAGATGCAAAACTAAACTCATTGAGTGAAACCATCCCACAATTCCTAAGAGATGATTTATCAGGCATTAAAAAAATCCGTTTGGCCGAAAAACAAATCGTCTTAAGCAATAAAAAGAAGATTCTTAAGGCTCAAAAGGTTGTGGAGACTAATGAGTCCAATAACATCAATCACTTACTATCGGATATCAATGGGTCATCCACTCAAGTTCTATCCAAACCCATTTCCAAGGCAACTAATGAAAAGGAAAAAAAGAAGCATGTCCATTTAAATCGTACGCGTCAATCCATTAGGGAGGTGGAGAATGAAGGAATATCTATTGAAAAGTATCTTCAGTACTATGATAAAAATCGCGTCTCCTTCAAACCCTATCTAGGGATCAATATCAATAAACCCATTGACATTGTCCTAAAGACTTTCAAACTGAAGGTGAACAAAAAGCTGATTGTATTAAAGACCAGGAAGGTCTTTCAGCTAAGCTATATTCACCCTCAACTCTCCAAAAGTGCCTCTGATCTTACTCTTCTGGGTACCGTGAATAAGAAATCCAAAAGAATCCTTGTTATGATAAGTATAATAAGCGATTTCTATTGTCCAAGGACTTCAAGTTTAAACCAGAACGGTTGAGTATTCATCTGGAAAAAGAAGTGAAAAAGATTTCCAGGTACCTGATTCGTGAATTGACACATTATCCCAAAGGAATCCTCATTGTGAAGACTAAGCCGAAGGGAGCCTATATATTCCTGGACAACAAACACTTAGGACGATCCAACTTCAAGAAATCTGTGGCCATAGGCTATCATAAGATTGAAATCCTGAAAGACGGCTATCGAAAAAGAGTTGGCTCAGTCTTTATCCAAAGAGGTAAAACGCAGAAAGTGACCCTGAAATTGAATAAACCGGAGCAATTAGGTGGACTTCTTATCACATCGGAGCCTTCAGGGGCTGACGCATTTGTTGACCTTAAATATGTTGGAAAAACCCCTGTCAAGGTGGATAAAATTAATATAGGCATTTATAAAGTGAGGCTGGAAAAGAAAGGATATAAGTATAGCTATACAACAATTGCTGTCAAAGGGAAAAAACATGTAAAAGTGTCCTTTAAGATGCAAAAGGGAATCACTCAGTTTAGGGATGTCAATGACCTGTCCAAAGGATATAACACGGTAAAAAACATTTTCTTTTATTCCAGTTTTATATCCATCACGGCCATGGTTTTTGCTTATCTTCAAACAAATAAATACAGTGATCGGTTTACGGCTGAGTCAGAGAAAGCCTCACCAAATACAGGCAAGTTGCTGGAGTTTAGGGCCAAGTTCAATCAATCCAAAAAGATAAGAAATATTACAGTGGGTACAACCATTATTTTCCTTGCCCTCACAGCCCTGTTTCAGGCCCTTGAGCTTCATGCAGAAAATATTGAGGTGGGTTTCACTCCTAAAATCGATGATTCGAAGGAGCCTGCTAAAAAAGGCAGAGAAGTGGGTGCCAATTTCCAGATTCAATTGAAGTTCTGATCATCTAGTAAGAACTGGTTATGGGAGGTTTTCGTTGAATAAATCCATCTCTTTTTATGTCCAGTAAATAGTAATTGGTGTTCTGGAGGTTAGTGGCTTTTGCTAATGACTTGTCTTTGAGTGGTTAAAACCACTGGAAAGATAGGTATAAGTGAAAATAATATGGACTTTTTGCCGTTTTTTTTGCCTATCCGTTAGACAATATGGTAAAATTCATTAGATTTGTAGTTCGTTCATTGCGAGTCCATGTAAAATAATATCACGTGTCATGAAGGATAAAAACACGATTGTGATCCTCTAAACTAATATGCATCCATAATATAAGGAGAAATCAATGCCCCTCAAAAGGAATGTTAAGCGAATTATTCTATTTTCCCTAGTCACTCTGTTCTTTGGATATGGTATTCAGCACGCCTATCAGGGTAATGTATTAAGTGCAAATGAGATTGGTGCGACAGATCAGCATATAGTCACGGACCAGAAAACGGAGGCTAAGGATTCATCTGTCCGATCCACTCTATCTGGTAGTTCTAAGGAGAATGTCGGTGAAAAGCCTCTCATATCCATGTTTTGGGCTGTTCCGTTTATATTGATCCTGTTATCCATCGCGATTTTCCCATTATTTGCCCCGGATTTCTGGCATCACAACTATTGGAAGCTGAGTCTTTTCGTTTTTGGCCTTCCCATGATCATTATTTCCTTATTTTTCTTGAACGACCATGTTTATAAGAGTACAATCCATGAAGTCATGAACTATGTATCCTTTATTCTACTGCTAGCCTCCCTTTTCACTATATCGGGAGCCATTTTGGTGAGAGGAACTCTTGTGGGAACCCCTCTTCTGAACACTATTATACTTGGTATTGGGGTGGTTTTAGCCAGTTTCATGGCGACAACAGGAGCGTCCATGCTTTTGATTCGCCCTCTGATTCGAGCTAATAAGTTTAGATCGAAGAAAGTCCATATCATTATATTCTTTATATTCCTTGTGAGTAATATTGGTGGGCTACTCACACCTTTAGGAGACCCGCCCTTGTTTTTAGGCTTTCTGAAGGGAGTTCCCTTTCTCTGGACCCTAAAAAACCTCTGGCTGGAATGGTTTATCACCAATATCATATTGTTAACTCTTTTCTTTATTTGGGATTCGTACTCCTATAAAAAAGAAAAGGCCAATGGAACCCTTCAAGAAGATCCAGCTAATGGTGTCAAAGAACCCATCAAGATTCAAGGCAAGATTCAGTTTATCTTTTTAGCTGGAGTTGCTTTAGCTATCTACTTCCAGGGATATTTGATCAATACAGTGAAAGGATGGCCTCATTTTGGGCCAATGGAAGGAGGCATGCTCCTTATGTTGGTATTGTCCCTGTTGATAGCAAAGCCGAAGAGCCAAATCCGTAAAGCTAATGAGTTTACCTGGTTTCCAATCAAGGAAGTGGCCGCTTTGTTTGCGGGGATCTTTGCCTGTATGGTGCCAACACTCTATTTGCTTGAGCTTCACGGCAAGAACTTACCCTTGGAAACGCCTGTAGACTTTTATTGGGTAACTGGCTTACTATCCAGTTTTCTTGATAATGCACCAACTTATCTTGTTTTTTTGAAGGCCGCCATTGTAAAATTATCTCCTGAACTTGCTAAATTAGTCCCTGATATCAGCCAATTAAGTGAGCCTGAAACAATTAAGTTGCTAGCAAAAAGTAAGGGGGTCTCACCCTATTTAGCGGCCATATCCTGTGGAGCAGTGTTTATGGGAGCCATGAGCTATATTGGGAACGCTCCCAATTTTATGGTGAAAGCCATTGCTGAAGAACAGGGGATCAAAATGCCCAGCTTCTTTGGTTATATGATTTACTCCATATTGATACTGATCCCTGCATTTATTTTGGTGACCGTTATTTTCTTCTAATTCTAATAATATCCGGTCTGAAGTGTTCTATATTTATATCTTTTAAAGGAGTACGATTATGAGTCTTGTTGATTTCAACGAAATATTATGTCCGGTAGACTTTTCCAAGCTCTCCGACTACGCTCTCAAACACGCCATAAAGCTTTGTGAGCTATTTGATGCCAAACTCTTTATTCTGCATATTGCGCCTCATGTTCGCTATAGCAGGACAAGTTATTACGACGGGGATCATGAAAGCGACTTTAAAAAGCTTTGTGAGAATATTCCCAAAACAATAACGTCTCATTCAGAAACCATTAAAAATGACGATGTGGATAAAGGCATCATTGAATACGCCAACGCCAATAAAATTGATCTCATTGTCATAGGGACTCAAGGACACAGCGGTATTGAGCGGTTCTTTCTTGGGAGCACAACAGAAGAATGCATCCGAAAAGCCCCCTGTCCTGTATTGGTGGTGAGAGAATTGGATCACAGCTCTTGATAATGCGATGGACAGCTATAGTTAATTTATTGCTCCCTTTAACCCTTTGAGGTGTTTAATATATATAGAAAGAAATAATAATGTATTTTTGCCCTCTAAAAGGGTGAGGAGGATTCATGGGCCAAATAGATATCCAAAAGCTTAAAAGAGAAATCCAGGTGATCGAAGAAGATATTGAAAGTATTGAGGAAATACCCATAGAAAAGCGTACAGAACAAAACAACCTCTTACTCGATGTTCTGACAACAAATCTTACCAAAATGTACAGTAAATTAGAACGTCTGGATCTTCAAGTGGACTCAAACAGCCTTTAGTCCCTTTATCCATCAGGATTCTCCAATAGATTTAGACTTGAGGGGATATGGCTCAAAGTAGCGAAGAAACTCATTCAAGTCCTTTTTATGGTTATGGGTCAGGTTCTCAAAACGACAACCCACTTGCTTATAAGAACTATTTGAATCTTCAGACCACATTCTTTGGACTTCAATATCCATAAAGCGTTTTTTTCCTGAAGGGTCAGGAAACTGAAGACGTATTGTGAAGTGATCTTTTAATTCCATTTTGGAAGAGTCGATCCACAGCCTGGCTCCCGTTTCACTGATGTCCAATACAATCCCTACAGACGATATGACATCCCCCAGTAATTTAACTGTTGTAAACCATTCCTTTCGTATTGAGTTTCTGTTTCTTTCATGCAAACTTTGATCCATCTTGTCTTTTCGTCCTTTTAGATGATTGCTATCGTGCCTCAAAGCACATTCGCCCCACACTATACCATACTGATTATGAATTGTCCGGTTATAAAACCTGCACTCCGTAGAGACGCGATTAATCGCCTCTCTACGGGGCAACAATTTATAAACTTTTTAGTATATCAAGCTAATATAAACATAAAGAAATGTCAAGAGATCTGCTGGTTTTTAGTTTTTGAAAGTTTTTTATCAATTTGTAGAGCCAGTTGTAGTGTTCAATTTTTACAGGACGAATGATTGTGAGAAATAGTTGATTAACTTATGGTTCTTTTAAAGATCGAGGGGAATATGCCTCAAATACCCTATGGGTTATAATTTAACATGAACGATCCAGCTGAAAACGACACCCTCTAATCTAGATTGATCTTGATGGAACTCTCACCAAGGGTTGCAAATGATTAAAGAAGAAGAGTTTTTTGATACCAGCAGGTTTGGTATTGCTGATCATTGTCAGCGTGATTCCAGGCTCTGAAATCCTTAGAGAATTGCTTTATTCTGATACGGGTAGATGGAAATCTGCTATCATCAATAGTCTTGTCTTTGGTTTTATTGGCACATCCTTGATCTATCTTGTCCTAAGGAAATATCTAAAACCCAATTTCGCCTTAAATGATCCTAATGGATCTCTAAAAAACGTGTCTTCTCATCTCCTGGCTATGAAAAACGCCGGGCCTTCCAGGAATGATTTCTATCAATCTCTTGTTCATTCTATTCATGAGGCCTTGGGGGTTTCAAATATTCTGATCACTCGGATTATCCCCAATACCTCGCGGGTCCAGACTATTATCTTTTGGTCTGAAGGACAATGGATCGGGAATAGGGAATTTGATCTGACTGGAACTCCCTATGAATCTATTCAGCCCGGTGATATCCTTCACTACCCTAAAGATGCCTGTACATTATTTCCGAATACTCAGGACCTCACTCATCTAAATGATATCGGATGGGTGTGTGCTCCTCTCATAAACAATCTTTCCCATGTGATCGGTCACTTGACTTTGATTGACTCAAAACTCATAGACGAAAACACTATAGACCGATCTGTTATAGAAATCTGTGCCGCCTGCGCTCAAAAGGAAATGGAACGGATGGACAATCTGGAAAAACTTCAGCTCGCTAGCAGTGTTTATGAAAGTTCCTCGGAAGGGATTTGTGTTACGGATCGTAATGGGTGGATCCAATCGGTGAATCCAAGTGTCACAACTATAACAGGCTATGAACGGGATGAAATCATCGGGAAAAGTCTCAGTCGATTTTTATTAGATTGCCCCGATCAGGACTACCCTCAGGATATGTGGCCGTCTATCTCACGAACAGGCCGCTGGCAGGTGGAATCCTACAGTAAGCGAAAGAATGGAGAGGTCTACCCTCAGTTTATCAATATCAACTCCGTTATGGATAAGGATGAGGAAATCCTGAGACTCATAGCCTTTATTACTGATATAACCAATGTTAAAAGAGCAGAAGAGGATATTATTCAGGTGGCCAATCATGATCCGCTTACTGGCTTATCCAATCGTTTTAATTTCCATAATGAACTGCAGCGATTAATTGATCAGTCTCAAAGTCACACAAATAGAATGGCATTAATCCTCCTTGGTGTCGATCGATTTAGCTTTATCAATGATACTTTAGGGAACACAAAAGGAGATTCCCTCCTTCAGAAGGTGGCCTTGCGACTTAAAGAATCCCTTAACGAGGATCAGTTATTGGCTCGTTGGGGGGGAGACGAGTTTATACTGGTCTTGAAAAAGTGTAATGATAGAGATGAAGTCTCTGCCAAGGCTCAACAGTACCTGGATTCATTAAGTAAAGTCTTTCTAATCGAGGAACAGGAGATATTTTTAAGTGGCAGTATTGGTATATCCCTATACCCATCCGACGGTTTGGATGAAGAAGCCCTTCTTAGACATGCGGATACAGCCATGAAGTTTGCGAAAGATGAGGGAAAAAATAACTTTAAGTTCTACTCACAGGTTCATCAGCCCATGTCCCTGGATCGTTTGCGACTTGAGAGTGACCTCCATCATGCTTTGGAAAAGGAAGAGTTTTTCCTTCGCTTTCAGACCCAGGTAAACATCAAATCAGGAAAGATCATCGGTGCTGAAGCCCTGGTCTATTGGGATAGTGAGGACCGTATCATCGGCCCTGGAGAGTTTATCCCTGTCGCAGAAGAGAACGGTTTGATCGTCCCCTT
>CAJXGR010000007.1 GCA_913053665.1 uncultured Spirochaetia bacterium | reverse complement strand
CGTTGAACACCAGAACGGGATACATCGGGTCCAAATTGATTTCCCGTGGATGCAATCTTGTCTACTTCATCCAAATAGACGATCCCATATTCTGCTAATTCGATATTCCCATCAGCCTCATGAACAAGGTCTCGAATGAGATCTTCTACATCCCCCCCCACATACCCGGTTTCTGTAAATTTGGTGGCATCCCCTTTGACAAAGGGAACTTCTAATTTTTCGGCAATCAACTTGATCATGTAAGTTTTCCCAACTCCTGTCGGGCCAACCATTAATATATTCCCTTTAATGCCCCCCACAATCTTGTCACACTCCGGATGAGACGCCTCATAGGCCATTCGGTTAAAGTGGGTACAGATTTTGGTGGCGATCGTTTCAATTGCTTCACCTTGCTCTACAATATATTCCTTAAGATAACTTTCTAACTCGATAGGTTTTAAGTCAAAATTATGATGGGATGGAGCTTCTTCCGTTTCACTAGGAACTCCTTCTTCTCCCCCTTCTACATTGGGATTCGATAGAATTACCTTGCCGCCGTATTTTTGTGAAAGAAAGTCATTTATATCTTTCTGGATGTCCATGGAGTTGGGAAAATCTTTGCTCATAATATCCTCATAGAATTCATTTACTCAACTAATAATAAATAAAAACTTGTCATCCGTCAATGTTGATTGGAGTCCATCAATTAATACTTTACTCTAAGAGTAAAGTCTGCTATCTTTTATAACAATTTTACCGAGAGGTGTCCTATGAGACGGTTGAGTATAAATATTGATCATGTTGCCACTTTGCGTCAGGCAAGAAAAACCATCTATCCTGAAGTGGTGATCGCTGCAGGAATCTGTGAATTAGCCGGTGCCGATGGAATCACGTGTCACCTTCGTGAAGACAGACGTCATATCCAGGATCGTGATGTGAGACTTCTAAAGGAGACCATTACAACTTACCTTAACTTTGAAATGGCGGCTACAAAAGAGATGCTAAAGATGGCAATCGAGATTCAGCCCGCTGTGGTGATGTTAGTCCCTGAGAAACGCGAAGAACTCACAACAGAAGGAGGATTGAACGTTATCGATAATGTGGATAAGCTAAAAGGCTACGCTGAAAAGATACAACAGGACGATATTGATCTAAGTCTTTTTATAGACGCTGATTTAAAGCAGATAGATGCCTGTAAGGAAGTTGGGAGTGACTTTGTGGAGATTCACACAGGGCCTTACTGTGATGCAAAGTCCGTTGAAGAGCAATCCCTTGAGCTTGATAAAGTCATCAAAGCTTGTCAATATGCCAGGTCCATTGGTCTGCGTGTGAATGCAGGTCATGGTATTTATTATCATAATATAAGGCCTCTAGCCGCTATTCCAGAGATTGAAGAGTTTAGCATTGGCCACGGGATTGTGTCCAGAGCAGTATTCGTTGGCTTGGACAGGGCTGTCCGTGATATGAAAGAACTTCTTCGACCGAAGGGAATAATATAATTTATTGATCAGCACAGGAATAGCCGGGGGAAGGTTTTTTTGAACTAACAGTGATTGCGTTTGGAACAGAAACAGAGCCGGATATTTCCTTCGTATAACCTTTGTAGTCAATGAAAAGCTGGCTGGAAGATCCCCCATCCAGGTTTAACGCATACTCACAGCCTAATCCTCCGGCATCCGTGTCCAGGGCTAAGATAGTTGCTAGATCCTTTGCGTAAGCCATACTGTTTTCGGTGACACCAACAATGATCTTTTTGTCCCGTGTGATGGCGATGAATGTCCGCTTAGCGATCTGATGCTTCAGTCGATCAATGATATGTCCTTTATGAACCAGCCGAGGCCTGCACTGAAAAGCCGTTGTAATCCCATCATGAGGAGTATAGTCTTTTGTGTGCACAATTTCAGGGATCCCATCTTGTATGAAAAAGACCCCTCCATCCACCTGACTGAGCTTTCTTATCCTTTGGCCATCTTGTATTTGCAGGCCTAGTGGGCGATGCTCTTTGTCAAAGAAGCTGGCATTCATGCTGAGAAATGATTTAGAAAGCCTGGAGAACTCCTTCGCTTTTAGAACCTTCTGGTGAAAGTCCTTCGCAAGGGATAAGTGTATATTGTATTTCTGAGGATCGATCTCTATGCAGAAAAGCTTAAAGTCTTTCTCAACCGGGTAGACAGAGCTTTTAATATTCAAAGTCTGTATCCAGAAGCCTTCATTGAGCTGACGCCTTTCAGGAGCAGCTACTTCACTTCTCTCAAAGGCCCTGGAAAAGTAGTTGACTGCATCTCCAATCAGGTTGTCAGAGTTTTTCTCTCCTGAGCAACCTAAAATGAAAGCTAAACTAAATGTTAGTATCCATGTTTTCATAACAGTTGATTAGATGGCTCGATTTAATATTTTAAAAACCTTTAGGCTCATAAACACCGGTCTATCTAGTATTGTTTAATTTATATTTGCATGATCGGATTTTCAGACCATTCTATATTTAATTAAGTGAAAATAGTTTATACCATACTGATTATGAATTGTCATCTGTAGAGACGCATGGCCATGCGTCTCTACAGATGACGGGTTTTATAACTGGATAATTTAAAATCAGTTTGGTGTATGCTACAAGCTGGTGTTTATCATTATTTATTCTGGATTTCCTTGAACCGCTTTTTCAGATTATGAATTGGGGCTTTTCAAGTTAATTGACTCATCAGGCTTTCTAAAACCGAAACGCAACGCCTAGATTCGGTGAAAGATAGGTGATGATGCCATTCGGAGATAACTGCCAAATTAGATCACCATTGACAAAGACTTTAAAGGATTTGCTCAAGTGAAGTTCGTTCTGAAGGGCAAAATGAGCCACTCCTTGAATCACTGTCTTGTCTGTACCAAATTGATCTAGGGTGGGAGCGATACCTGCCGCGTTAAATTGCTCTTTGGCCAATTGGAAGATCACTCCCCCTCCAATTTTAGGGGACAGGGTGTACCATTTTGCTATTGGGATGGAAATCACCAGATTCACCATAGGCAGGAAGGAATGGACTTCCTTTTGCTGCAATAAGTTATCCTTTGACTTCATGTAAAAGTAGACCAGCTCCATCTCAAGAGCCAGATATTTAGACATTTGCAAGAAGGATGGGGAATAGGCGATGCTTCCATAGGGGGATAGGGCTTTTACATCCCCACTGATTCTTGTCAGAGGGAAAATAAATCCTCCTCGAATACTTAATTGATCTCCCAAACGACGTTTCTTGACAGGCTTGTAATCGAAAGCATAACTCAGACCGGCATTGGGACTTAAAAACAAGATAAATCCCTCAGGATCAAAGGGTACAAAAGCGTCCGCTCCAATGATTAACTTGACATATTTGCTTAACGTCCATTCATTTTGAAGAGCTATCTTGGCCACGCCAAGAATGTTCACTGTATTCCGATCGAATTGCTGAAGAAAGGACGAGACCCCTGTGATGTCTCTGGAGACGAACTGAAAAGACACCCCAACACCTAATTTGGCAACAAGTTTGTACCAATCAGCGATTCCTATCCGATAGCCAAGTGATACAAATGGCATGAGGGTGTGGACTTTGACATCTACTTGAGACGCAAAACTATTGCTACTCTCCAGATAGAAGTAGGCCAATTCCAATTCACCAAAAAAAGACTTGGAGAAATTAAGGCCTTCAGGACGATAAAACAGGCTGATAAAAGGAATACTTAACTTTGAATTGCCATTGATCCCTGTGAGTGCCCGTGTGACACCTACCTTAAACCCTATCTCATCATGGACTTTTGGTCTTTGAATATCTGTACGTTCATTTTTAACACGCATTGTCTCAAGAGGGTCTTTTTGTTCCTTTTGAGGAGGCTTTTCTTTAAGTTTGAAAGGGACTAACTCGTATTCAGGCTTCTTTTTACGGGTGTACACCGATTCGGCATTCAGTATTCCAATAAATAGTACGACAATAAATAAAATAAAAGAGATCACTCTATAGCTAAGGTTCATAAACTCTCGATTTCTTGAATAAATAAGTATACCATCGGATGTTTGTTGAGTTAAAGTTTAAACCAAAATAGAACTATTTCAAGAACTTTGCGATATTAACATGTTTTATATACTATTTTTTTTACAGGTCTCATAATTAACGTAATAATCTATTTGCTTATAGGACAATTTCTATCTATCTTTTACTATAACTTTATAGAAAGTTTGGTAGTGATAAACTAGTTACTGACGGATTTATCCAACTATCTGTAGCAACGCGATTAATCGCGTTGCTACAGATAGTTATCACTACCGAAAGTTTTATTCTTAAAAGGAGAGGTCGATTATGACTTTGAAAAGTATTTATGTCGACAATTTGAGCAAAGATGTCGGTGAAGAGGACTTGTACCAGGAGTTTAAGGTCTATGGGGAAGTAGGGTCTGTTAATATCATCAAAAACAAAGTGGATGGTCAAAGTAGAGTCTTTGCTCTTGTGGCTATGACCAACAATGCAGATGCCGAAGCCGCTATCAAAGAGCTGAACGGCAAAAATCTAAAAGGCTCTAAACTCAATGTGAAGGAAGCCGAAACAGAACATTGATGCAAACTATTCTGTAAATCCTGGATGTAAAAGTAATTAAATGCCACCATGAACAAGACTATTATTGAACTTAAAAACGTTTCAAAATCCTTTGCCGGCAAAAAGATTATCGATCAACTCAGTTTAGAGATAAAAGAACGGGACTCACTCATGATTATAGGCCCCGGAGGACGTGGCAAGACTGTTCTCATGAAGATTATGGCTTTAATCATTCCCCCTGATTCCGGAGACATCTTCTATTACGGCCAAAATATAAAAGACTTATCCAAAAAAGAAAAAGAGGATGTTCAGAATAGTACAGGGATGCTATTCCAAAATTACGCTCTCTTTGACTCAATGACAATTAGAGAGAATGTAGGCTTTTTCCTGGACTATCACACTAAAACACCACGCAAAGAGATAGCTGAAAGGGTGAGTCACAACTTAAAACAAGTCAGACTGGAGGGGGTAGAAGGCTTAAAGCCAGCCCAACTATCGGGTGGAATGAAAAAACGTGTGGGGATCGCCCGTGCAATTAATTACAAACCAGATATTCTCTTTCTAGACGAGCCCACAGCTGGCCTTGACCCCATCACGACTGACTCCATCAGCAAGATGATTAATCGCCTCCACCAGGATCTTCCTGTCACCTTCATTTCTGTTACCAATGACATGGGTTGTGCCCGTAAAATCGGAGATAAACTCGCAATGCTTTATGAGGGCAGGATCTATAAGATTGGACCTAAAGAAGAGATCCTGGAGAGCGACGATGCTGTGATCCATCAGTTTGTTAACGGCAAGAGACAAGGTCCCATACGCTATCATGAAAAAATCTAATCACCCTATAGATAAAAGCAAACTCGAAGACCTCTACAAGCGATATCATACTAAAGCCTTTCTCCAAGAGGATCCAATACAGTTTGTCCATCAATATAAGTTTTCTATAAAGGATCAGGAGGTCGTCGCTTTCATTGTATCTACCCTGGCCTTTGGTCAGAGAAAGGTTATGAATCCATTCATCGGTCAAGTCCTTTCTCATCTGGGTTCTAAACCCTATAAAGCAGTCTATGACTTTGTGATCAAAGACACTAGCCAGTTGGAATCTCTGTGTTACCGCTTTATAAAAGGTATTGACTTAATCAACCTGATTTATCGCCTTCATATGGTCCTTAAGACCTATGATTCCCTTGAAGCCCTTTTTGTAGAAGGATATAAGGAGACAGAGTCCATTAAATCAGCTGTCACTCACTTTATCGAGACCTTATCCAGAATATCAATCCCTGAAGAGTGGGCCTATAAAACAATTCACCGCGATAGAAACTTCAAGTTCCTCTTAGCCTCTCCAAGTCGGGGAAGTGCCTGCAAACGCTTTCATTTATTCTTAAGATGGATGGTACGAAAAGACAATGTGGATCTAGGTATATGGAAAAAGATTCCCAAAAAAGCCCTTCTCATCCCTGTGGACACCCATGTGGCTCGTGTATCAAAGGCCCTGAACCTCACTGAGCGAAAAACACCTGATTGGAAGATGGCTGAAGAAATCACATCTAATCTCAGAATCCTCGATGGAAAGGATCCTGTGAAATATGATCTTGCCTTATTCGGCCTGGGAGTCTCCGATCACAGTTTGTAGGGCCTATATAATACTGTGTAACAGATAGTTGTAGGGGTCGCCCCCAAGACTATTTCTCCGGGAAATAACCATATCCTATACCTGAATAAGTAGATATCAGTTCTTTACAGTTTTTAAGCTTCTTTCTAAGACGCTGTATGTGGACATCAACAGTTCGCTCAGTGACATAGGCTTCTTCGTTCCATACGCGATTAATAATCTCTTCTCGTGCAAAAAAACGTCCTGGATTCTCAAAGAAGAGTAGGAGGAGATGAAACTCCGTCTTGGTAAGTTGAAGAAGCCTTTCATCATAGGTAACCTGAAAGGAGTCTTTAATTAAAGTTAAGTTTCTATAGTAAAAGACTTTGGACCCGTCAATCTCATCGTTCCGGCTCACTCTTTTTAGAAGGACTTTGACTCGCAAGAGTAATTCTTTAATACTAAAGGGTTTAGAGATGTAATCATCCCCTCCATATTCAAATCCTGCAATACGATCCTCTTCCGCTGATTTGGCCGATAGAAAAATAATGGGGATATTCTTAAAACGCTCATCCAACCGTATTTTACGACAGACTTCGTATCCATTCATCCCTTCCATCATGATATCCAGGATTAATAAGTCGGGAATAGTCTTTCCATTCAGCAGTTGGTTGATTAATTGATTCCCCGAAATGAACTCTTTAACTTGATAGCCTTCTGACTTGAGGTTGATGGACAAGATCTCAATAAGCTCTTCCTCATCGTCAATGATGTATATCAAACTCATGAATTTGTCTCTCCATCAATAGATCCCATAGAGGCCAGAGCCTTTTCAGCGTCTGACTCAAAGGGTAAAGCCACTTTAAATAGAGTCCCTTTGCCCGTTGGGTTGGCCTCGCAATAGACCTCTCCGTCATGAAACATGACAGCATGCTTTACGATACTCAGTCCTAAACCTGTTCCACCCGACTTTCTCGATCGCCCTTCATCCACCCTGTAAAAACGTTCAAAAATACGTTGATGATAATTGCCACTAATGCCAATCCCTGTATCAATGACTGAGAAAACAAACCGATCACCGTCTTCCTTGAAAGCCACAATCACTTCGCCTTCATGATCCGTGTAAGTGATCGCATTATCGATAAGATTGAAAAATATAGTCTCAAGAAGTTCCTGATTGCCCATTAGCTCTAAGCTATCCTCGGTAATAGCATTAACCAGTTGGATATTCTTTGTTTCAGCCTTTAAAGAGAGAATATCCAAACAGCTCTCTATGACATCCAACACGTTTACAGGCTCTTTTCTAAAGTAATCCCTGCTATCATCCAGCTTATTGAGGGTAATCAAGTCTTTAATCAGATTGTTGAGTCGGTCGGCATTCCTCAAGACTTTCTCCAGAAATCTCTTCTGATCCTCAACAGAGATGTCATCTGTCTTTAAAATGGTTTCTAAATACCCTTTGATAATGGAAATGGGCGTTTTAAACTCATGGGAAGCGTTTTCTACAAAAGACTTCTTAATTTCCACCAACTTGTATTGTTCGGTGATATCGTTGATCATAACTACCAGTCCGGATTTATGGGGAAGGGGGATGCAAATGACCTCCAGTGTTTGGTTTTCAAGGGTAGATAGGTGGATGTTTTGGCTTAAACGAGTCTGCTCCCTTACGGACTGCTCTATCATATTGTTTAGAGGGTTGTTACGGATGATTTCATAATAATACTTTCCAAATAGATCATAATCATAAAGCTCTGGAATGATCTTCAAGAGAGAGAATAAACCATTATTGTATAATAATACCTTCAGTTTGTGATCCAATAGGATAACTCCTTCCGATACGTTTTTTATAACAGTCTCAACCTGGTTTTTACGTTGGGTGAGTTCACTCATCTGTTTCTGGACACCTTTAGCCATTTCGTTCAGGAAGTACTGAAGGTGAATAACTTCTTCAACAGACGTGTAGGAAAGGCGTAAGCTTCTGTCTTCCTTATAATCCTTCAAGAACCGAATGATCCCTTGAAGAGGTTTGACAATCATGTTGGATAGCAAGTTATTGACCAGTACAAGGATAGAGATCATCACGAATGCAAATATCCACACAATCCTATCGATACGGTCCAGGGTATCTTGTATTTCTTTGAATGAGACAATTATTCGTATGGAGTAGTCATGATTATTAAAATGGCGACTGAAAAGCAATATCTTTTCCGGTGACCCAGAAAGAGTGTTCGAGTATCTGATGCCAAAACCTGTCTGAGACGGACTATTTCTGGCCATCCTCATCTCATGATCATAATAGTTATCTTTATCTTTCAAGCTCTGGCGACAATCTCTATAACGATAGTTATCATGATCCTCTTTCAGCCTTTCACCACAATAGAGAATGTTATTTTTCCCTTTTAGGATAAGGATTTGCAGATGATTTATGAATTCAGAACTCAGCTGACCAATGAAGGGGTGGTTTGTATCGGGTGAGATGGGTGATGGAACAAGTTTATTCATCTTGTCTTTTATATAAAAGATCTGTTGATCCAGTTCCGTGAGCTTAATATTGATCATCTCGTCTTTCAAAGCGGATCGAAAAAAGAGGATGGATACAATCAAGCCCAGTCCAAAGATCAAGGGATAGTATACTTTAACAAGAGAGCTAAACTTCGTCATAGTGAGTCCACAAAAAAGATCGTCAGTATTTCACTAAGTCTTTTGATGCTTAATGATTTCTCCTTCAGTAAGATAAATAGCATCTTCACAAATATTAGTGGCATGATCTCCAATTCGTTCAAGACATTTGCCTATATTAATGATTGCTAAGCCTGTCTCAAAGCGTTCTGAGTTTTCATGAACATAGGGGCCGATTTTCCTAATCACGGTTTCATAATAGTCATCCATCTGCCTGTCTTCCTTGATCACTCTTTGCGCTAATTCTACATTCTTTTGCATAAACGCTTCCAGACAATTTTTCACCATCTGCTGACCCAGTTCCGTGAGTTTATAGAGTTCATCAAGTACGGGTAGATCAGGTTCACTCGCTAAGGAAATCACGTCTTCAGCAATTCTTGAGGCAAAGTCACCCATCCGTTCCAGGTCATTATTGACCTTCAGGCTGGAAGCCACAAAGCGAAGATCGATGGCAATCGGTTGCTTGAGGGCAAAGATTTTAAGACATATTTTATCCACTTCAACTTCTAACCGATTAATCAATAAGTCATTACGAATAACTTGTTTTGCTAGTACGACGTCACGATCCTTTAGGGCTCGCACGGCCTGTCCTATGGCTTCTTCCACCCCATTACCCATTTCCAGGAGTGTTTTTCTTAATCGATTTATCTCTTCGTCTAATCGAATCTTCATTTCAATCTCCAAATTAAAATACTTTTTTTAAATAATATGAACAATAAATAATAATAGAATATGACTAAATATATTACAATAATTTTAAGAACGTGTTATAAGAAAAGATTTCTTTGGCCATTTTCATAGATCCTTTAGCAATTAAATGGCTGTCATACGCCCACTTTATTCCTGAATCTCTAGTAGTAAGTTTATCCTGATTCTTTATGCACTAATTAAAAAATCTCCAGATGAACAAAAAAATAGTCCCACAGGATTGACTTTAGAGCTTTTCTTTAGTAATTTATGCGGTTAACAGTGCTAAAAAAAGGAAAACTTCATGTTTCATCACTTATTATTAAGTTTCTTTTTAATCATCCTGATTGCTGGGCAAGCCTCTTCTCTCCAGGCTGTTGCTGAGAATCCTTTCGATCAAAAGAAGGTTGGAGTTCCCAATGCCAAACAGTCCTTTGTCAATAGAATCTCTAGAAAGTTTGGTCTAAAGGTAGTTAGACGAGTCTATATGCCAAGAACCATTACAAAAGATAACTTTACAAACAAAATACTCAATAAACTAGATAGTCAACAGGATAAAGACTTCATGCTCTCATGCTACACACTGAAAGAAGACAAATATTTCCTGAAAAGCAAACTTAAACCAAAGGATCGTTCAAGAGTCATCAAACTCATTAGATCCGTTCGGTATAAAATCTATATATACAGGGAGTACCAAAACTTAAAAAAACGAATCATCGTCTCTTTCCAAAAGGATGGATTGAAACCGATTAAAAAGACTTTAAACAGTATTTATATCTTTACCGCCAATAAGAAAACTTTAAAGAGAATCGCCCAATATTTTATCCTGAATACAAGGGCATCCAAGAAATATAAGAAACAATGGAAGAAATATATCCAAAAACTCCCCTTTGAACGAAAGCCCGTTCGCTACTTCGAATATGGCGGAGTCCCACAATTACGCTGTCTCACCCATGAAATATACAACTCCAAAAACAAAAAAACAGTCTATTACGCAGAAGTAACCATTTTAGAATAAGTCTTTCTGGACAGGATCAAGAAGAAGCATTACTTTATCGATCAGTGATGAGTGAGGCAAATCCTGTAATTCATCTCTCTGAATCCATCTGTACTCCAAGGTTCTGGATTCCAAGCGATTCATAAGGGATTTCTTAACCTCTCCTGATACATGTATGAGATAGACATGACAGGTGATTGCCCTGTAAGTAATGCTATGAGACAGGGATGACAGATAATGGGGATTCCCGTCTACGGCAAAGTCTTCTTTAAGTATCTGATAGGCGGCTTCTTGATGAGGTTGATCGGATATTTCCTTTCCGGGGAGTTCCCACATTCCTTTTAACAGCACGTCATCAGGCCTTTGGAGAATCAGAAATCCCTTCTTTTCCAGCAGGAGAAACATAACTTGCTGGATTTTTACTTTTTCCCTTTTCTCAGGGAGTTTTGGGAGCTGTGAGACCAAGTCTTTTTGATGAGCTTCACACGACTCACTAATAGGACAATCATGACATAAGCTTTTCTTTCCAGAAGGTAGGCAGATCAAAGCACCCAGCTCCATCAACGCCTGGTTGAACATTCCAGCCTTTTTTTCAGGGAGAATCTTCTCTGCAAGACTCCAAAGCTTGTTCTGTACACCTTTAGCATTTAAGACTTCATCCATCGCAAAGACTCGACTTAAAACTCTCATCACGTTACCGTCTAATATAGGATAGTTTAAATCGTAGGCAATACTCAAGATAGCCCCAGCTGTGTATTTCCCAATACCTGGAAGGGATAGAAGGTCTTTATGGACCCTGGGAATGAGGCCATCAAAGCCCTTAATAATCTGTTCTGCACTTTGTTTTACTTGTCTTGCTCTTTTATAGTAGCCTAAGCCAGACCATAGGGCTAAGACCTCTTCAAGAGAGGCTTCTGCTAAGCGTTTTATAGTAGGAAAACGTTTGCTAAACTTTAGATAGTAGGGAATGACTGTTGCCACTTGAGTTTGCTGAAGCATGATCTCCGAAATCCATATCAGATAGGGATCATGAGTTTCTCGCCAGGGTAAAGGTCTGGCATTATCAGCGTACCAGGATATTAAACGAACTCTAAGGTCTTCAGCCTTTTTCAGGTCTTTCATAAGGTATGGGTATGCTCCAGGCCTTCCATAAATACAGCGGATGCGGATCCAATCACCCCGGCATCATTGCCCAGTAGAGCTTTTTCCACTCTGAAAGTCCCTCTAAGCCGGGGTAATACGTGTTTATTGGCACTTTCATCAATTGATTGGAACAAAACCTTTCCACCCGCTGAAACACCTCCTCCAACAACAACTAATGGAATATTCAAAAGATTAATGATGTTGGCTATGGCTAGGCCAATAAAGTGGCCGACATCTTGGACGATACTTTCACAGAGCGAATCACCTTCATTAGCCCAATAACATATCTTTTCACCGTTGATCTCATCGGCTTTTAAGGTCTCCAATTGACTTGTCTCCCTGCGTCGAAGGGCTTGTCTGGCTTGATCAACCATAGCACTTGCTGAGGAATAGGCTTCCAAACAGCCATAATTGCCGCAACTACAGAGCCTTCCATTGGGAACGACTGTCATATGACCGATTTCACCGGCATAGTCTGTGATTCCATGAAAGACCTGGCCATTCAAAATGATCCCCCCCCCTATTCCTGTCCCAATAGTCAAAGCTACCATATGTTGACAGTTTTTCCCTGCACCAAAAAGGAACTCGCCTTTTGCCGCATTCGTGGCGTCATTGTCTATGAAGATTGGGTAAGAATGTTTCTTTTGAATGATTTCTACTATGGCCTGATCCTCAAGACCAGAGAGGTTGTAAGCCCCCTGGATGGTTCCTTTAAGTCGGTTCACATTGCCGGGGGCCCCCATTCCAATGCCTATAAGCTCTTGATCGACCTTTATTTCTTTGAGTAGCAGTGAAATAGATAAAAGGATTTGATCAATAATATGGGAGGAAGTTGTTTTTATGGGAATCGATTTTTTGTGTAACACATGGCCATCCCCTCTCACTAAGGCGGTTTTTATAAATGTACCGCCAATATCCAGTCCTATGGCAATTTGGTTGTCCATATCGAGATATTTCTTTTATGAGAGGGCGTTTCTGATACGTTCAAGAACTTTACTACGGTTTAAAGGCTTGACAATATAGTTTTTAGCCCCTATAAGTAATGATTCTTTAACCAGATCCTGTTTTCCGATGGCACTGATCATAATGATTTTAGCATTTTTATCAAACTCAATGATCTTTTTCAGACACTCAATCCCATCCATTTTTGGCATGGTGATATCCATTGTAACAAGATCAATGTCGGGATAATGGGATTTATACTTCTCAAGAGCGACCTCACCATTTTCGGCGACGGCTAAAACATCATACTCTTCGGATGTGAGAATTTGAGTTAACTGTTTTGTTACAAACATAGAGTCATCCACTACCATAAGCTTAAAGTTCCCTCCATCAGGTTTTAGCCCATCAGGCGGACGCTCGTTAACACTAGGATATTCTTCATTTGCCATAATCTAATCTCCTAAAAGTTCATTCTTAAAAGTTACTATCTTCTCGTTCCTTAACAGCAACGTTCACTTCGATTCGCCCGAAAGGAGTATCCAGTGGGACTATGAAAGCCTCAAGATGAGGAGAGCTGACTTCCATATCAGTTCCTGTAAAAATAGTTGGGGGGGAAACCTCAAAGTCAAATCCTTCATTATGAAGCTCCGTGATCGCCCTTCCACCAATCATATTAGCTAATTCTGTAATGGTTGCTTTAGCCATTTCATCAAAGACGGCAATCTCTTCCATATTCATGATACCGGCAATCTTTAAAGCAGTGTCCTGCTCCATATCAATGAGAACACGACCTCGTACATTACCTGTAAGACCAATCAATACAGCTACCCCTAAAATAGGAACAGTTGTCTCCTTCAGAAAAAGCTCCTCTTTTTTTATCTTCACATCCAGAACTTCTTCCAAAATATCGCACGAGGCTTCTACAAAAGGATTGATATATTCAAGTCTCATAATACCCCCAATTTTAGTAATATCTGCTAGGTACAAATATAATAGCGATGTCCGTTAATTTCTTTCGGTGATAATAAAGAATGCTCAACAAAGTATAAGTCCTCAATTTCGCTCAATAGAAGGACTCCTTGAGGGTTGAGGGACTCTCCAATAGTCGTAAGGAGCTGTTCTATTCCGTTATTTTCCATCCTCGAAAAAATCCCCCGACAAAAGAACATATCGACATCCTTTATGGTATCTACATTTTTTGCTGTTCCAAAACGAAATATAATCCTGTCTCTTAAAGATTTCTTGACTCGATAATTCCCATTTTCTTCATCAAAGTAGTTGAGTAAGTCTTTTTTATTAATTCTTGTAAGATTAGAACTCGTATAAAGCCCTTCCTTTGCAAAGTTAAGCTGGTTATAGTTCTCATCCACCCCAATGAGAGTGACATCCCATTTTTCAAAACCAAATATATAAGTCTTGAGCATGAAAAGAAGGGAATAAAGTTCCTGACCTTTCCCACAGCCCAAGTTTACAATCCTGATTTTATTGGTTCCTTTTCTCTCTTTATTCGGTATGATCAGTTGTTCCAATAGAGCAAGGATAGCAAAATAATCACTATCATTATCGAAGAACTGATCGCTTTTATCCAGTCTAAATGGTGTGTAAATGTCTTCCAACATGGATTCTTTTGCTCTTTGAACCACTTTATTCATAGGAAACTGGGTTCTTATTTTCATACGTGAAAAGTAATTATGCACACCTGTACTGGTTACGATATTTGGTTTGATATCGAGGGACTCAACGAATTGGTCGATCACCTTTTCCTCAACAACCGACAAGTTGTTCAGCTTATCCCGTCTAAAATCCAAATTATAATGACCTATTTCACCCCCTTCTGTCAAATCTTTACAGGTGATCTGGAAAATAGCCTGAATATCAAGAATGGCAATGATCTCATCCTGGTATTCCACTACACCAAATATATACTGTTTGAGCGATTTTGAAAAGCCCTCAGGTGTCGGTTTTATGTTAGAATCTTCTAAAGCCACGACTCTCTGTACTTTATCGATCACAATACCAAAATGTTGATCTTCCACATGGGTGATGATGATCCCCTTATCCTTTGACAGGTCAAAAGTTCCAAAGGTAAAGAACTTCTTGAAGTTAACAATAGGGATCACATTTCCCCTAAGATTCAACATACCCTCAAAATAGTAGGGTGAGTTAGGGATCTTCCTTAATGAACCCAGCTTTAATATTTCCTGGGTTAGCATTATGTCAATTCCAAAGAGATCATCCTCCAATTGGAACGTCACTAATTGTTTTGTTGTAGTTGCCACTTCCATGATTTATTTAGTTCTCTGACGTTTAAAATAATAATCGGTCTAAAGACCTTAAGTTTCAACCAGCTATATGACCTTCAACTTTAATAATAACCCATCTATTGACTGACCGTCAGTAGATTCTTTCTCTCAGACGCAATTAAATTAAAAAGACCCGTCACATCCACAACCAGACTCACCTGACCATCCCCCAGAATGGTGGCTCCAGCAATCCCAAGGACATTCGTGTATTTATTATTCAAGGGTTTGATCACCACATCCTGCTCTCCAACAAGGTTATCTACTCCAATACCAATCTTGCGTCCCGATGTCCCCACCACAATAACATAAAAGAAATCGTCCTCTCGTTCACCCTTTCTATGCTTAAACAACTGATCCAAATGGACAAGAGACAGGACTTCTTCTCTCACCCGAATCACTTCGGAGTTCTCAAGTATTTCTATATCTTCAGGACCCACTCGAAGGGTCTCGATGACCGAGTTGATGGGGATCGAATAGATGTAGTCCTGGACCTGGACAAGAAGTGCCTGTATGATAGCAAGGGTGAGAGGTATTTTTATAGTAAATGTACTTCCTTCACCTTTTGTAGTAATAATTTCTACCACTCCACCCAGATTCTCTATTTTCTTTCTCACCACATCCATTCCAACACCTCTTCCAGAAAGAGAGGTCACTTCTTTTGCCGTGGTAAGACCAGGATGGAATATCAAATTAGCTATTTCATCATTACTTAAATCCTGACCAGCATCAATGAGATTGCTTTCAATGGCCTTTTTTCGTATTTTCTCAAGGGATAGGCCCCTCCCATCATCTTTGACAGTAATAGTGACAGTATTTCCTTCATGATCGGCCTTTAGGAGGACGGTTCCCATTTCAGGTTTTTCATTAGCCTTTCGTTCTTCGGGTGACTCAATCCCATGATCCACTGCATTTCTGACAATGTGGATGAGTGGGTCTACCAAGTCTTCAATCACACTTTTATCAAGCTCCGTTTCCTCTCCTTCCATCAATAGATTGATGTTTTTCTTCAGATTTCTGGATATATCCCGTACAAGTCGAGGAAAACGACTAAATATCTGACTGATCGGTACCATACGAACCTTCATCACGCTTTCCTGAAGGTCATCAGTGATTCGCCCCATACTTTGGGATGAGTTCTTAAGCTTGTCCTGAATAACTTTTTGTATGGGAAGATGAGAATCAAAAAAGCCTAAAAGATTGTCTAATTGTTCTTTAAAATATTCCTTCCGTTTCTCTGGATCACCAGGATGCCCATCTACTGACTGAATCATAAGTTCTTGATTGTTCAAATCCTGATGGGTCCCATTGCCGCCTTGACTATCAATGAGCCCCTCTATTTCATTGGATAATTGCCTGATAATAACTTTATACTGGTTCAATGCTCCACTCATATCATCCAGTGCTGCTGAAGCCTGGTCGTTGAGCTGCATAAAGCTGGCTTTAATGATGACAAGCTCTCCCACCAGGTTAAGCATATCATCAATTCTGGAGCTCTCAACCCGTAGAACACTTGCTGCAGGCTTTCTTTCAGGGCTTGGGCCACTTGAACGTGCAGGAGCTGAGCTTTGAGGTTGTGGTCTTTGTACAACGGGCTCATCAGCCGACTTTTCTTCTTTGCTGACTCCAGGAAATGGTGACGGAGTTGTTTCAGCTGGTGAACTTGTTTTAGTCTGAGGAGTCATGCCAGTTGGAGCCTCACTTGCATCATCCTTTTGAAAGGCTTGAAACTTGAGGTCTTGAGTGACATCACTTAAATAGAGTTTATTTTTTAAGGCATTTTTATCACTTTGGGTCACAAGGATAAATTCACCTTTTGGATAGAACTTATCTTCCTTAAAATCATCATAGCTCGGCTTTGAGACCAGTACCTCGCCTTTTGTACGAAGCATGGTATAAAACAAAACACCGCTCACACTTCTCATGGGATTAACGTCATCAAATGTAACAAGGATTTTAAATACTCTTTTCCCATCCTGAAGGTGGTTTTGTATACTTTGTATGAGTTCAGGATTAAGGGCTAACCCTGGGTCTGTCAATGATTCTTCGCTGCCCTCCTCTTCGATATCATCCTTAAATTCATTCACCTCAACGAGTTCAGTGACATCACTTAAAAAGACTTTCTGATAAATAGCATCTTTACTTTGGTTGGACCGGATAAGAAAAAGAACTTCATTATAGAAATGGTCGCTCATCAGATCATCGATATCCGGTACGCTTTTAAGTATTTCGGACACTTCCTTGAGTTGAGAATGGATCTGAAGACCACTGACTGCTTTCATGGGATTGTTCACATCAAACTTAACAAAAACCTCGTAGACACTATCCCCTTCTGAAGGGGCTTTTTTAATGATATAACGTTCATATTCGTTAAGATCGAGTTTGGCTTGTCTGGATGACGGTACACTGGATGACTTTTCTGAAGAGACTTCCGGGATAGGAGCTTCTTCTTTAGTGATTGAAGCTTTTTTAATCAGCTCAATAACTTCAGTCTCATAACCTGCTGGCTCCTCTCTATTCGCTTGACTCGCTGCTACCAGGGTTTTCACTATATCAATGGATTTGAGAAGGAGGTCCACAAGATTGGGAGTTAAGGGGATATTACCAGAACGAACCTCTTCGAGGAGGTTTTCCATTTCATGGGTGAAGCTGGCAACACGATCAAGATCCAGGGTGGATGACCCCCCTTTCAACGTGTGAGCCACTCTGAATATCTCATTGATAGCTTCGTTGTTGGTTGGATCTTTCTCGACAATGAGAACATTGGCCTCTAAACTTTCGATTAGAGTTTGAGCCTCATTAAAGAAATCCTGTTTTAGCTCTTCTAAAAACTGTGCCTCATCCATAAGAATAGACCTTCTTCCTTTGAAAGAAATAATACCATAAACCTAGACTTTTGTCAAACAATTTTTTAACAGTCTTAAAGGAAATGAGAAAAAATTAACTTAAATATAACTTTCCATCAGCCTCCTGTCGATATTAATCAAAGTCCAACAGGAGATTAAATTATAATGTTTTCCATTGAAAAGAATTATATTAGAGAACAAAATGCTATTATCCAGTCCTTAAAAAATAAACTTGAGCAAGATAAAGAACAACTCATCATCCTGGAGAATCTATTAAAAGGATATGAAAAAAAAGATGGAAACAATGGCACAGACTCTGGAGAATTTAGCTCCTTAGAGGATGTCTACACAGGGGAAGAGGATATGATCACCTCCAATCAGGTGAGCGAAGATAAGTTAGATCAACTCCTGGAGTTAACAGATGAAGAAGACCTCTCAGAGGATTGGCTTGAAGATCAAGAAGGAGAAAGCTCTCTTGACCCATCATTGGACCCATTAGATTCTAGTAGTTCCTCTGCTGATACAGGCCAAAATAGTCCATCGTCCGTGGAGGAATTGTCCCTCTCTACTATCGACATTCCTGCTATCTATGAAGCCGCAATCCCACGGGACATTATCGCCCACCTTCAGGAACTAAACCCTGACCAACTCTTCCGCGGCAAACGAAAGTTCGTCACTCTTGTCCAGATCAATATCCACGAAATCAATCAGTTATCAAAACAACTGATCCCCGAAGCTTATGTTAAGCTATACAATAAGTTATTTAATCAAATCTTTACTTCTGTTTATAATCACGGGGGAATGATCAATCAATACTTTGGGGAACAGATACTCGCCGTTTTTGGTCTTTTTGACGAAGATCATGAGGCTCAGGCTCAAAATGCCGTGACCTGTGTTCAGGAAATAAGTACTAAAGGCCAATCGATTAATGCCTATCTCCATGAAAAAAACTTGACTCCAATCCATTCAAGTATAGGCCTCCATTCAGGAGAAGTGATCGTGGGGAAAGTAGGGGCGATCAAAGAAACCACCATTTTCATCATGGGAGATGAGGTCAAAATAGCTGGTGAAGTGACCCATTTGTCTAAAGATTATGATTTTAGCCCTCTTATTTCTAAAAGCACAAAAGACTTATTGGCTAAGTCAAAATTAAAAAAACTTCTCTCTCATCCTATCGTTGGACTGAAAAAAAAGCTAACGGTTTATAAGCTCTGATTTACTGAAGCAATGAACGAATTGGAAGTTGTGCATAAAGCTTTTTAAGGGCTGTACGGGAATAGGGATCTTTTGGATTCTTCCTAAGAGACTCAAGGAGGCTAATCGTCTGTTTGAGTAATCCTGAAAAGCCTTGGGCATGACCTCTTCTGCTTCTCAGCCTTTTGTATACATAACGGCTATCGGCCAGGATCCCGGGATCCCTGAACCTTCCACCTATTGAAAGGCCATAAAGCACCCGACTCAGTCTCCAAATGACCTCCCCATCCTTGCCAAACCTGTTGAGAATGGTTATTTTGACATCATATATGTCACCAATGACAGGTTTTATATTTAACACCCTGGATAGAAGGGCGATTTGCTCTACAAGACTTTTTGGAGGATCCTTTAAGTGATTGTAATGCAATGCTTTTAACGAGAATAGATAAAGATAATGCTCCTTTGATGCTTGGTTTACGTTTATATGATGACCTCTTTGTTTGTGTGAAACATGAGATTTCTTTTGAATTAACCTGTTAAGCTTGCTGAGCCGGGCTATATAGAATTGAGTACTCAGCGGGGCTTTTAGATTTAAAGGATTAGGCTTTTGGATTTGAGGAAATACCAGGTTCTTGGGATCTAATCTATCCGACCCGTCTTGTTTTTCAGTGTCCATAAGGATTGTTAGGGAAGGCTGTTCTAATCTTCTTATTGAGTCAGGATCTCGATCACGGACGCCCATAGGGGCTTTCTGATCCTTATATCGGAGTTTTGGAGAAGTCACTTCCTTGATGGAATAGGGCTTGGAGGACTCTACTTTATCTGCCTCATGATCTTGTGCAGCAGAGTGGGTCAAATTGGAAGGATTTCCTTTCTCCACAAGGTTCTCATGGCTTTGATCTTCTCTTTTTTTATTCTGAAGATCATCATAGCCTTCTTTTTTAGATCTGTTCTTATCTGGCCTTTGACCCGTCGATACCTTCTTTTTTACTGCTGACTTAGTTGTATGAATCTTGGCAGGCACTTTTTGAGGCCTTTGGTCACTGCGTGATTCATCATTAGGGGTTTTAACTGCCTGGCTGTCATCCTGTGACTCATCATATAGAGGCTCTTCAGAAGATAGGTGAGTCTTTTTCTTTGTTCTGTCATCTGGAGAAACTTTATAAGACAGGATTTCACGGCTTAGATCCTGCTTTTCCCCTATCCGTTGGTAGATAAATAACAATGTAAATACTAAGACCGCAGCAGCCGATGGATAGGCCAGTGTCTTCCAAGTGATCACCTTTCTGTAGCCTGGGCTTGACGATTGAAATTCCCTAGTCTCCCCTATAGCAGAGTGAATGATCTCTTGTTTTTTGTTAAAGAGCCTCTTATAAAGCCACTGAACCTTGAAAAGGCTCTCTTTATCAGGGTAGATAGAGTTTTGCGTATCCTGATCATTGATATTCTCATCCCCATGAATGAGATCAAGAAGGTCCTTTTGCTTGCTGACTATCTTGTCATGGAGTTGAGAGACTCGATTTAGCTGTTTTATAGTCGGTGATACCAGGTCAGGATCAATGAAGTGGAAGGTGTCATCCATAAACCCCCCATTGAACCGTGTTTACAACTTCCATTCCCTTCTCCATCAAGCCTTCTAACGAGAGACAGTGATTCTCATCAGTAATAAACACATTGCCATTGAGCTTTAGGGCAAGACGATTTTGAGAGTAAATCTTGACCACAAAGTATTTTATAAGTACATTCCGAATCATCGTATCCATCTCAAGTCCTTTGGAAGCGTCACCAGGATAGGTATACCCACCCTTCATTGCATCCATAGAGAATCTTAACTTCTCACGGCGTTTAATCCTTGCGATCAGACCGCAATCATCGCCAGGGGATAAGTAAAAGTCCACGTGACAATCCTTTCCATGACAAATCGGCTTATGGGAGACCTGAGAATAGAAGGTTTTAAACTCTTTCTTTTTTTCCTTTACCCATTCAGCATTATCACCCAGCTCCTCTAAAGGGTCATTGTCTGAAAGGAGCAGACTGTCATCGTCCAGGATCCTGTCTTTAAAGGTTGAAAGCCATAAATTACGATGATGGCTTTTGCAATTTTCCTCAAGTACCTGCCCGCAACGTTGTAATGAAATGTCCGATAAAAGAGGGTGGATCTGATGATAGCGTTGGGCACCGGGTCGTTTGATTGAGTCAACCGTCAAATGAAAGGTGTAAAATGGCTCCAGACCCTGTATATCATTGATTTCATCCCATTCGTTATACACATCTATTTCAATACGATCCTCTAAACCAAGGCGGTATTGATTTTTAACGATTTGATAACATTCTTTACAGGGTAATAATTCCCGCCAGACTCCTTTGGACATGGGTTCTCCAAATTATGTATATTCTTCCATAGTATAATGGATGTTTGTCTTGTATTTTTGACTGCCAAAGTTCTTAATGCTTTTCATACAGTAAAATATAAAGGATCGATAGTCGTCGTCAGAGACCTGAAAGGCCCTTTTTTCTTTCCTGGACGGGTCACACTGACCATTGTGATCGGATAAGATCCGCTTAAAGAGGTTCACAAGGATTTCCTGGCAAACATCTTCGGCTTGATGGACATCCAGTCGCTTGATCTCTACGATCTGATGGAGTAAGATGCGAAGTTCTGCTCTGAAGACGCTTTCTATAAAGACTTCTTTATCATCGGCAGTACAAGAGTCTGATCTTAAAAGGATCATGGCGTTCTTAAACCTATGTTTAAAGTCCTGAACATCATAAGGTAAAGGATCATCCCAGACCTTGTCCACTATATGCTTCCTGGCTTTTAAAGCCATTTCTTCCGTATAAATAGAAGCGAGTTCACGAATTGCGTTTTCCATATTGAGTTCTGACCAAACAGACCGCTGGCCATTTCCAATAAATAATTGAGAAGCACGCGACATGATTCTCTAGCTCCTAGTGTAATAGTCTCATCATTAATTTTCAAGCTAAAAAGGACTTTTTTTATAAATATTTTAGCATAAACTGTCTCATAAGCCATTACAATTCAAAAGAATTGATCCTCCTTTTACATAAAGAGCCTTTAAATAGAAATAATGAGAGATTTTCGTAACATTTATTTCATAATCATTCCTGTTGAATATTACTTACTCTATTTGCCATTCTTTTATATGTTTGTGAACTTACTAATGGGATTGAGATTACAGGACTTTTAGTTTCATGGGGCTGGTTAGCAGTAGGTTGGGAGGAGCGCGGTAACCAGAGTCCTTTATAGTAAAGAAGATTACCAAGTCACTGGGCCGTTCATTAGGGCTTTAGCGACCATTGAAGCCATTGCCCCAATTCGTCTTGATTCAAACATCTATTCACAGGATTCTTTAGTTATTGCCCCTCACAAAGGGACAATAACGGAAGGATTGAATCGTGTTATTATCTATTAATTAGATAGATAGATAGATAGATAGATAGATAGATAGACTATAGTTATTTCTTAGAAGTCCCTTGAGTCTTTTGGACTTTTTTCCCTCTATCATGATCCACAAGGCGTTTCACCTGAGCGGCCTTCCCAATTCTCTGTCTCAGATAGTAAAGTTTTGCCCGACGCACTCTTCCCCTTTTGGAGACTTCGATCTTGTCGATCTTGGGGGAATGGAAAGGGAAAATACGCTCCACACCAATGCTCGCCGATATCTTTCTCACCATAAAGGTCTTTCGGACACCACTTCGTTTGATGGAAATCACGATCCCTTCAAAGACCTGGATCCGTTCCCTCTTGCCCTCTTTGATCTTGAAGTGGACTTTTACCGTGTCTCCAATGTTAAAGTTAAGAGTCTCATCTTTTAAAAAGTCCGACTCAATCTTATCCAATATTTCTGATTTATTCGTAATCATTGTTTCTCCTCTTAAATACTTTATGTTTATGAATTCGATTCATGGCAGTGAGCCATTAAATAGTTTCAGTAATGTAACTTACCAAAAACTCCAAATCATCCCAACTTAATGCAACGTCCTCAAGAAGCTCTGGGCGAGTCTTTAAGGTATTGACAAGACTGCTTCGCCGTCTCCAGCGTTCGATTTCCTTGTGATGCCCTCCCAACAGAACGTCAGGAACCTTGATTCCCATAAACTCGGAGGGTTTTGTATATTGACTGTACTCCAGAAGTCCATTGGAAAAGCTTTCTTCAGTCAAAGACTCCGGGTTATTCAAGACTTCATTCTTTGTTCTGGCCACACAATCCAATAGGACTAAGGCCGCCAGTCCCCCATTGGTCAGGATATAATCGCCAATGGATATTTTTTCATGATCAAAGAGTTCAAAGATACGGTGATCAAAGCCTTCGTAATGACCAGAAACAAGGATCAGCTCATCCTCTTGGGCTAATTCTTCTGCCTTTTGCTGATTGAAAAGGCTTCCTTGAGGGGTCAAGAAAATAAGCCTTGATCCATCCTTATGAACAGACTTTATGGCCCTATATAATGGGTCACACTGGAGAACCATACCAGGCCCTCCTCCATAGCTTGTGTCATCCACCCTGTTATGCTTATTGTCTGAGTAATCCCTGAAGTTAATGAGGGAAATTTCAATTTGCTTCTCTTCGACGCTTCGCCCAATAATGCTTGAATGTATGTATGGGTCCAGGACTTCAGGGAAAAGGGTTAATATCCGAAAAATCAAATGTAGCCATCCAAATCATTGAAGTAAATTGTTTTCTCTTCCAGCCGTATTTCCTGGATCAGTTCATTGATAAAAGGAATATAGAACAGCTTACCCGACTCCTTTTTTACTTCAAAAAGATCACAACTCCCATAATTCACCATTCTTTGGATAAGCCCTAATTCCTCTTCCATACATATACAACGGCAATTTATCAGGTCAATATAATAGTATTCACCCTCCTCAGTTTCCGGTAGATCTTCTTTTTTAGCATAGATTTCCAAATGACAGTATTCTCGAGCCTTCTCCCTGCTGTGCAATCCTTCAAAATGAACGATCACACCATTTCCCCTCACTGTCATTGTAAAGGGCTCTAGGGGAGTGTATTGCTCATGTTTATAGAAATAAAGGTCAGGAAATCGTTTTAGATCATGAGGATCATCACCAAAGACATGGACAAATACCTCCCCTCCAAGTCCATGGGGCTTTCCCACTTTTGCTATAAGAATATAAGGATTCAATTTCAATCAGCCAAGTTCAATAACTTGTTCAATTTAGTCTAAAATCTCAAGAACGACACGTTTACCGGACTTTGTAGCCGCCGCACTCAATATTGTCCGAATAGCTTTGGCTATCCGTCCATGTTTACCAATCACCTTTCCAATGTCTTCTTCCATGACCTTGAGCTCCAGGATTGTTGACTTTTCTCCCCCTATAACGTTAATTTCTATACTGTCCGGGTTGTCTACAAGGGATTTCACAAGAAATTCCACGAGATCTTTTTCATCCATTCGAATCTCCTAAAGGGTGTCAAATTACTAATTACTTACTAGACAGTTGGATTCCCTGTTTTCGTATCAATGCCCTCACGGTGTCTGAGGGTTGGGCTCCTCGTTGATGCCAGTGTAAAACCTTTTCCTCATTAAGCTTATACTGCTTTTCCTCATCGGGATGAATAGGATTATAGTATCCCAACACATCGATATTCTTGCCATCTCGTTTAGATCGTGAGTCAGCCACGACAACAT
>CAJXGR010000006.1 GCA_913053665.1 uncultured Spirochaetia bacterium | reverse complement strand
ATTCTCCCAGGTGATCGGGTCACAGTCGAGTTGTCTCCTTATGATCTGTCAAGAGGACGGATCACCTATCGATTTAAATAAAAGGAAAGATTATGAAAGTAAGAGCCAGTGTGAAACCAATATGCGATAAATGCAAAGTGATACGTCGAAAAGGGGTGGTCAGGATTATTTGTGAAAACCCTAAACATAAACAGAGACAAAAATAACAGATTAGAGGGATGATATGGCAAGAATTGCAGGAGTCGATTTGCCCAGCGGTAAACGGATTGAGATAGCATTAACCTATATCTTTGGGATCGGAAGGTCTCGATCCAGAAAAGTTCTTCTGGATACTGGATTTGATCGGAATCGTAAGACAAAAGATCTCACTGAAGACGAAGTCTTAAAGCTTAGAGATTATATTGAAAAGAACTTTAAGGTGGAAGGGGAGTTAAGAACAGAGGTCTCCTTAAACTTGAAGCGATTAATGGATATAGGCTGCTATCGAGGTTTGAGACATAGAAGAGGCTTACCCGTACGTGGCCAAAGGACGAGTACGAACGCGAGAACCCGTAAGGGAAAGAAACAAGCCATTGGCGGCAAAAGGAAATAATCACTAGGAGCATGTTTTGGCGACACCTAAGAAAAAAGGTAAAAAGAAAAAAGAGAAGAAGAATATAGAAAGAGGGATTGTTCATATACAAGCCACCTTTAATAATACGATTGTAACGATCACAGATGTTAACGGGAATACTATAGCCTCTGTCAGTGCAGGGAGCTTGAACTTTAGGGGGGCGAGAAAAAGCACTCCCTATGCGGCCCAAATCACATCAGAAACATGTACTAAAAAGGCTATGGAACATGGTCTTAGAACAGTGGAAGTCCAGGTGAAAGGGCCTGGAGTCGGTCGAGAATCAGCTATCCGTGCGTTGCAGGGAGCTGGACTCAGGATTACAGTTATAAAAGACGTGACGCCCATCCCCCACAATGGATGCCGACCGCCTAAACGAAGAAGAGTATAAATAATAGAGGATTAAATGGGTAGATATTTAGGACCAGTTTGTCGATTATGCCGCCGAGAAGGACTACAACTCTTTCTCAAAGGGAATCGATGTTTATCGCCAAAATGCGCTGTTGTCAAAAGAAAATCGCCTCCTGGAGTTCGGGGCAAAAAGCGAATGGCAAAGATATCAGACTATGGAACAGAACTTCGCGAAAAGCAAAAAGTTAAAAGAATGTATGGGCTTGGCGAAAAGCAGTTTTTTAATACCTTTGTCAAGGCTGAGAACAAGGTTGGGAAAACAGGGGATAACTTGATTGTGGCTTTGGAAAAGAGACTGGATAATATTGTATTCAAGTCACACTTTGCAGCCTCCCGCTTTCAGTCCAGACAACTGATCAATCATGGGCATTTCCGTGTCAATGGGCAAAAAGTAAATATCCCTTCTTACGCCATAAAAGCTGGCGATGTGATTGAAGCAAGACCTAAAAGTAAAAATCTTTCGATCATACGTGAGAGCCTGAAAAACATCTCCCGAAAAGGACTACCAAGCTGGATAGAAGTGGATGAAAATGAAGTGAAATCTAAAATCCTTGCCGTCCCAGTCCGTGAGGATATCCAGCTTCCAGCTAATGAACAGCTTATTGTTGAGTTTTATTCCAAATAATATAGGGTAAGTACATTAATTACCAGGTGAAATCATGGCTCATAAAAACTTGCTGAGAGACTTTAAACGACCCAAGAACATTATCTTTGAACACGAAGAGGTGAGTCCATTTTATGGACGTTTTGTGGCGGCTCCCTTTGAGAGAGGATTTGGAGTGACTATTGCCAACTCTATTCGGCGGACCCTTCTATCGTCTATTCAAGGCTATGCGATTACAGCGATGAGAGTAGAGTATATCAATGATGAAGGTAAGAATGCTTTACTGTCCAATGAATTCGAAAGCATTCACGGGGTTTTTGAAGATACGGTTCAAGTTGTTCAGAATCTAAAGAGAGTGAGGCTGAAACTCCTTGATGAGACGGAGAGTCGAGCAATATTTGTCAAGAAAAACGGTGAGGGGACTTTTAAGGCAGGAGATCTTGAAATTGATGCGAATATCCAGATTTTAAACCCGGATCAACACATTGCCACACTCAATGAAGACGCTTCATTATTTATCGAATTGCAACTCGATTTGGGCCGAGGCTATGTGGCGGCTGAGAGAAATCTGGCTTATATCGAATCGATTGGAACTGTCCCTATTGATGCGATCTTCACACCGGTACAAAAGGTCAATTTTCGTATTGAGGATACCAGAGTGGGTCAACGTACGGATTATGACAAGTTCGTATTGGAAGTGTGGACCGATGGGACCATTACTCCAGATGATGCTGTGGCGGATGCCTCCAAGATCTTAAAGGAACATTTTACTTGTTTCATCAATTTTGAGGAAGAAGAAGAAGTTGAGGAAGAAGCTGAAGATCCTGAAGAAGAAAGAATGAGAGCCGTGCTGAAGACAGCGATTGAGGAGTTAGAGCTATCCGTTCGCTCTTCTAATTGCCTTCGAGTGGCTGGAATCAAGTGTATTGGCGATCTAGTGATCAAAAACGAAGAAGAAATCACTAAAATCAAGAATCTTGGGAAGAAGTCCATCACGGAAATACAGAATAAATTATCGTCCTTGGGACTCGGTTTTGGGCTGAAGAACTTAAGCCATTTAACAAAGTCCAAAATCATATAACTTAGGAATATGCAATGAAACATAGAATAGATGGGAGAAAATTAAAAAGAAACGCCCCACATCGTAAGGCCATGCTGGCAAATATGGCCACATCATTACTCAAACATGAACGTATCCAAACAACGGAAGCTAAAGCTAAAGAACTGAGACGCTATGTTGAGCCGCTGATCACACGATCCAAGGTCAATTCTCTTCATAATAAACGTGAGATATTAAAGAAAATATCGGATCGAAAGATCGTTATTAAGTTGTTTGAAAACATCGCTTTGCGTTACGCCAACCGTCCAGGTGGGTATACACGAATCATCCATTTGGCGCGTAAACGTAGTGGTGATAATAGCCGTATGGTATTGATTGAATTGGTCGAAGAAGCACTCTATACAGGTCAGGCAGAAAAAGAAACCAGTTCCAGGACTGAAGAAACCAAGACTCAATCGGTTGAGACAGCTAAATCTCCAAAAGAGGAAAGTCCAGTAGAAGCTGAAAGCCCTTCCACCAAAGTAGAAAGCTCGCCTGAGACTTCTGAAACAGTAGAAGCCAAATCGCCTGACACTGAGGTTGTCGAACCAACTGAAGATGAGGATAAAAAAGAAAAAGACTAGCATGAAACGTTAGATTGTTGGTGGATTTTGCCCCATCTTACCCTATCTATGAAAACTAATTATCTCGATGAACATCTCATTCTTAAGTTGAGTCAAATACCTATTAAGCCTCTTTCATTGGCTGAAGGCCTATTTAAAGGGCGGCATCGATCAAAAAGATCCGGCGAAGAGGTTGAGTTTAAAGAGTTCAGGCCCTATATCCAAGGGGATGATTTAAAGAAGATAGACTGGAAACGATCTGCCCGACAAGAAAACTACTTTGTTAAAGAGATGGAAGATGAACTGAACTACAAAGTTCATTTTATAATAGATCAAAGCTCTTCTATGAATCAAGCCAGCAAAGGCCTGCTGTCAAAGATTGAATATTCCAAGTTTTTGGTGGCCGCTTTAGCTTATCTCTTTGTTAAACAGGGAGATCAGGTTCAAGTGAGTTCCTTTTCCAATCGATTCAACTCTATTTTTAAATTAAGTAATAACATACAGAAAATGTCCCTTCTGGTAGAAAGCTTAAACAGCCTAAGCACCAAGGGATCAAGCGACTTCTATTCTCTAATCGGCAATGCCCGACCCCTTCGCTCCAACAAGATGATCCTTTTCCTTTTATCTGATCTAATCTGTGACCCTAACATTCTCTATGCTTGTCTCTCAAAACTTTCATCCCCAAGAGTTAAAATCATCCTTTTCCACCTTCTAAGCCCTGATGAGTTGGACTTTCCCTTTAAGGGAGAAGTCAATTTCATTGATCCAGAAAGCAATGACACATTCTCCTGTAACGCGGGGCAAATAAGGGCCAAGTTCAAAGCCCAATGGGAGAGATTCTGCAATGATCTTCGCTTCTGGACACAAAAATGGGATATGGAGTACAAGAGCTTTAATACCAACATTCACTACTCGGAGAACCTTTTAGACTTCATTAAATCCTACCACTTAAAGCCATGAACTTTTTATTCCCTTTGCTACTCATTGGATCAGTTCTCGCCCTTTTACCCCTAATCCTCCAGATATTCCAGCGATTCAGAAAGAAGAAGATATTATTTTCACCTATCTTCCTCTTCAGGGAAGAAATGAAGCAGGCCAACCAGTCCATCAAAATAAAGAACAATATCCTGCTTTTGCTGAGAGTCCTATTGGTATTATTGATCGTTATCATTATGGCGAAACCTATGACCAGCGATGAATACAGGTTCCTTGAGGATGAGAAAGCCCGAGAGAACATCGTATTGATCCTTCTGGATAATACAAAAAGCATGGGACTAGTGTCACAAGATAAAACTCTCTTTCAAAGGGCTTTGAGCCAATTGAAAATGTATATAAGTGAATTGCCCCTCCAGAACCCTGTGATCATTGAAGAGTTGGCCACAGAACCCTCCTATCCTATCAAATTATTGGATAGTAAAGCAAAAATAATCAGCCGCTTAGGTTTTATTCGCCTAAGTTCTGCTAAAATCCCTTTCCCGGACCGATTAAATCAGTTATTTAAAGAACTTGAAAAGGAAAGACTCCTCTCAAAAGCCTTAAAATTATTGTTTCGGCAAATGGACCGGAAAAAGAAGGAATGGTTCATACGACTAGCTGAGATGGCTGAGAAGAGAAAGAACTCTAAACTCCAAGTGATTATGGGATCCTTAAAACATGTATCTAATAGCAAGTCTCTTCTTGATACTTTGTTTGACGCAACTGCAAAGGATGGTCTTTTCTTTGAAGCCCTTGAATTACTTTATGAGACAATCAAAACTGGAGAGGATATTCCAAAAGTCCTTGAAGCCCTGGCTAAGATAGACTCAAGTAATAAGATAAAATCTATCCTCTCAGACAAGGATCGCTTATTGCTTTTCAGGGAAATGAAAGCAAAGGATTGGCTTGGAAAGCGATTCAAGAGATTAATCCATGATATGAAGGATGAAAAAGAGATTAAAAGGGTGAGGGAAATAATAGCCCATGCCACAAAGGAAAGAAACCTGAAGGAAATCATCATATTCTCTGATTTCCAAAAGAGTGAGTGGGAAAAGGTCCAATTCCCAAAATCTATTCGACTCACACTCGCTAAATCAAGTGATCAACACCCTGCCAATCTGGGTATATTAAAGGTTCAAACGGATCAGGATATACAATTAGCCCATCAGGGAGGGGATCTGAAGGTCACCATCAAGAATTATGGGCTTCACTCGGCAAAAGCCACCTTATCTGTATTTCTTGGCGATCAGCTGAAGCATGAGAAACAAATCGCCCTTGAGCCCAATGAAGAAAAAACCATTCCCTTCAATGTGGTCAGTCAAACGGATCAATGGGTTTTTGGTGAAGTCAGACTGCTAGACGCAAGAGATGAGTATAATGAAGACAATCACCAGGATTTCAGTCTTTATATAAAAAAGAGAATTAATATATTATTTCTTAAGCATAAAGATTTTCCAGTCAGCAACAAGTCGATCATGTGGAGTATCCAATCTGCTTATAAGACAGCTCTAAGCAGTATCCGCTTTTACGATAAGCTTGGGGAGACAAGTCAATATGACTTTATCATTATAAATCGTGTGAGCCAACTGAAGAAGGAGGAAGTCCGGTTAATACAATCCCATATAGGAAGAGGGATTCCAGTGTTTATCCTCTTAAATCAAAGGGATGAAGCCTATCGGGTTAGAGCCATTTTTGATAAACTTGGTCTGACTGAAGGGATTAATATTATTAAAAAGAAGAGTTTTAAAAACAGGCTATCTATGGGGGTTTCTCCTAAACTTAATCCAGAACATGGCTTTTATAAGCTCGTCCTGTCAGATCAAAGGGCTGAAAAGAATCAAAGAAGTACTATTCAATGGAAAGTAGTGCTTAAGAGTGTTTTTGATGTGAGATTTAATAAAAACCAGTATCATTCTCTTCTTAAGGGAGGGGGGGAGGATATTCTGATACAATCATCCATACGGGGGAAAAATATCTTTTTATGGACGGCTGGGATCAATGAACTTAACAGTGATTTCATTAATAATTTATGGTACCCTCTCATCATAAACTGGATCTTTCAGGAAGGTCTTAGAAAATACTTGCGTCATCAAGCTGAAATCATCCCTGAGCTAAGGGAAAGTTATACAAAGGAAAGTAATCTTCTTAGCTATTCAAGAGATGAGCTAAAATCCATGTATCAAATTGCGGGTGAATCAAGTCCAAATGTTCCGGACGATACCTTGAAGTGGCTTCAATCAGAGATTATGAGGCACCTGGATCATAAAAGCCAATCCAACAGTGTACTGGAGAGGGTATTTTTTATCTTCATAGTATTGCTATTCTTTTTGGAGCTTGTTTTCTCCTATCCAATAGCTGTTAAAGGGTGGATTAGAAAGCTAAAATAAATAAACGTGACGGGATATATAGGAAAAGAAATGAACTTTATTACTAAAAATGTATTATATTTTCATGAGTATGACTCGAATCGTTCTGTAAATTTAATATCCTGTTGTCAGTTTACGATAAACAAATAAAACTAATTATTGTTGGCGTTTATGGATGATAAAAAAGATTCCAGTGATATTATAGCCTACCAAAGCGATGATTTTGCCAAGAAATCTCTACGTACCTCGCAGAGAGCGGTACTCAAGGTGGCGGAAAAATCTATCTCTGAAGGTGAGTACGATACAGGGGTCGACCTGTACTCAAAACTTCTGACACTCCCAAATATCAAACGAACTACGAAAATCAAAATCGAAAAGAACATCAATAACGTCATGCACCGTATACAGAGAACAGTACGCGTGGCGAAGCAATTTATCCCCCCTGAAGTAGATGTCAATCAAATGCCTGTCAGTGATGATAAGGATTTAAACGTTCCTGAAGTAGACCCTTCAAGGGGTTCAGGCATAGGTGATCCAGGGACCGGTTTTCCTGGACAGGGTGGTGGATTAGGATCAGGCTCACCAGGTGAAGGTGAAGGCATGGGTGTTGGTGATCCAGGCGGAGGTGGAGGGTATGGCTCTGGAATGCCCCCTCCTGGAGTCATTGAAACAATCACTGAGGTGATCGAGACGATACAAGCTCCTGGAGCCCCACCACAAGGTGAATATCCTGGTCAACCCGGGTCAGGACAGGGAGAAGGTGGCATTAACCTTCAGGATGTGGATATTCAAGGGGTGAAACTCAAGAATATTGATTTAGAGAACCTTGGTCAACCGTCTGATTCTAAGGTTGTGACTGAAAACCTTTTATCTGATGCCATCGACTATACTATTGATCGACTGACCGATAATATTGGGCAAATGGTAGCTTCTCGGGGAGGTAGCGGGGAAGTCATTGAAAAAGCTGACTTTAGATCTGAGAAATTGCATGAATCAGAGGATGCTTTTGATTTTGTGAGTTCTGTTCATGAGAATGAAGTCCAACTCACGGAGCAGTTTTTTAAATATATCGAAGACCTGAAGAATGAGATCGGCTCTCTGAATGACAATATTGAAGACTTAAAACCAGCATTCATAGGTAAAATAAGTGATACCATATTCCCTGACCCTTCTGCCAAAAAGGCGAGTCCTAAAGATGAGTCTGACAGCCAGGAAACCTTAAATGAAAGTATTCAAGAACTGAGTTCCATTCTCAAACAAGCCAGTCCAGATGAAGAAAAAGCTATTGAAAAGGTTATTGGAAAAGAGGATGACGTATCCAATGCCGAACTCTCAGAAAATATCAAAGAGCTAAGCTCACTCTTGAAGTCAGCCAGCGATGAGGAGAAAAAGCTTCTTGAAGAGAAGGGTCAAGAGGATCTGGATATTGGTAGTAAGGAAGAGATAGCCGAAGCCCTATTTAAAGAAGATGGGGAAGAAGGGGACAGTAAACAGGCTTCAGAAGATGATTTCCCCCTCAATGAAGACTTCTTTAAATCGATCAATCAGATCCAGTCAGATGTGGAAGACGTCAAAGAAGATGTTAACCTCCTCAAAACCCATACTATTAGTGATATTAGCGATACATTTTTCCCGGAAACCGGTTCTAAATCTCTGTTTAAGGATGACGCTGTTCAGGACGAGATTACTCAAAAGCTGGATGAGGCATTGAGTATGGACCCTGAAGAAGATATTAAATTAGATGAAGATTTCTTTAAATCGGTTAATCAACTCCAAAGTGAATTGGAGGGAGTTAAAGAGGCTGTAGATGATCTGAAATCCCATTCGATAAATGATATAAGCGATACGATATTCCCGAAACCTTCTGATAGTTCAATTGACCCGGCACAGTTTCAGGACAATATGCGTGCGGCCAGCGAATTCTTTGATAAAGTCAATACTTTTGCTGACAATATACAGTCTGGTATAGATGAACATAATGTGGATCAGGCGTTTGCCCTTTTAGAGGAGAAGCCGACCGATTCTGATTCTGTCCAACCCATCAGTTCAAATCTAAAGGAGGATTTAGGGGAGCTCTCTGACACAGTGAACAACGCCGTCATGGATCATCAGATGAGTGAAATGGTTGAGAGTGAGCTTGGGACAGAGATGCAGGACTTAAAAGAGGGGACTTTAGGAATCCAGGAGGGTGTGAAAGGACTGTTGGATGGGATGCAAAATCTTCAGGAAAATGCTCCAACTCAAGAGCAATTAGACATTTTAACCCGCCGTACAGAGTCCTTTGAGAAAGAGATGGATACCTTTGAAAAGCTTGTAGAGATGCTCAATTCTGAAAGAGAGCGAAGGGAAGAGTCTGAAAAGACTTTGAGTGAGTTCAGTCAGGCTTTGGAGGGTATAAAACAACAATTAACCTCTCAAGATGGCTACCCGGAAAGTGAACCTCTTGAGATCTTCCAGGCGGCGGAAGAGATTCTAAATAAAAGGATTAAAAGAACAGTTCCAAAGGATCGTATGGATGATATGCAATCCCATGAGAACCTGGATGAGATCCTGGAAGATGACGAATTTCGCACTCTTGAAGAGGTGATCGATGAAGATTTAAGTCACGTTAGAGCCATTACAAAAGACGATGCTCTTCGTGAGGACGCTAAAGAAAACTTTCATGATGATATTGATCCATCCTTCATTCCAACGCCTTATAGCACAGATTATGATTATAAAAATGAAGACGGCTTTTTCCAGGATATAAGCGGCACTCCAGTTGCTATTTCCAGTCCCATTGAGCTTTCACAGGAATCCCTTCAAAAAAGCTTTGATGAGCAAATGAAGAAGCTATCAGAACCCACTGAAAAACCTGATGCGATGGATCCATCAATGGCTCAGCCCCCTCCATTCAATGCTCAGCCATTTATGCCTCAACCTCAAAGTCCTTTTGCACCTCCTAGAAAACCAAGACGATCGCTGCGTGAGCCCATTCGTCTCACCTATGATTTCAGGAATCTTTTTCACAATAAGTATTATCGAAAATATCGTGATATGCTCAATGAAGCCGCAACATTAGTGGCCGAAAAAAAGCTGGATGAAGCCCTGGAGTATTATTATGTCATACGAGATCAAAACATCCCACAGTCCTTTAGACTCATGATTCAGCAAAATATTAATGATATTGAAGAAACCATTGCTGATACATTTAGATATTCTGACACGATTGTCAAAGTGGATGAAGCTGGTGAGATATCTCGAGTTAGGGTTGTAGAGCAAGAAGAGTTAGAAAGCGAAGAGATCGAGTATATCCATGGGTCGAACCGATCTGTTGTGAGTCGTGAAGTTGCATTCCATGAAGATTAATACATTTTAGCCCACCTATCTCTGATTAGATCAATTTATTATCCATATTGACGAACCAGTATTTAAGGAAAGAGTACTATGAAAATCAGGACCAAGTTTTATATATTAACTGCTACCATACAATAGTGAGCAGTACATTTTTTGCTAATCACCGATAACTTGTTAGTATTATTAGCTCACGGATTTCTTTTAATTCTTTCTAATTTTTTAAATCCGTACGTATCCGTGAGCTTTAAAATTGTTTGTAAAATTCATACCGCTCATCATTGATTTATGATATATAATAATTCAAATATGGTATACGATAATTCAAATATGGTATACGATAATTCAAATATGGTATACGATAATCCAAATATGGTATACCATAATCCGTTTTTGGTGTAGCAAATTCTACATTTGGAGTTTAAAAAACCTAATTTGATCTTTAAAAACTCAAATTGTTTTCTTACAAATTCAGTTTGCTAAATCTCATGATAAATGATACACTCCAGTAAGAAGCTTTTTTTTCTTGTAAAACCTTAGAAATAAGCTGAATTCTCCATTATGAATGAATAATATGTCTCAATAGTGAGCGGCACATTTTTTGCTGATCGCCGATTTCGACTCTCACTATTATATCCAACGAGACCAAGAGTGCCATGACGGCCTTAAGAGAAGGCTTAACAAAAGTTGCTTATGATATATCAGACTCTAAGGACTTGGGGACAAAGAATAGTAAGAATATATCCGTTCTAGACACAATGGTAGGCCAATTCAGGATTGAACTATAGTGGGAGAGTGTATTGGCCTTCAAAAACCTTTGTAGCGGGGCCTTTTAAATAGACATGATCCTCTTCATCCCATTTCAGATGGAGATCTCCACCTTTAAGGTGATTTAAAATAGCCTTCTCAGTAAGGTTATTAAGGACTCCAGCGACTTGAACAGCGGCCGCTCCCGTTCCACAGGCCAGTGTTTCACCTGACCCCCGTTCCCATGTCCTTTGAATGACCTCTTGAGGGGAGATGACATTGACAAACTCAACATTGACGCGATTAGGAAAGATAGAATGGTGTTCAATGACTTTGCCGTATTGTTCCACTGGGAAGGAATGAAGATCTTCATCCAAAAAGATGATGCAATGAGGATTACCCATAGAGACCGCTGTGAACCTGAATATCCGATCAAGCACCTCAATGTTTTCATTGATGACACGGCCTGAGAATTGAGTCATGGGTATATCTTTTGCCTCCAGTATGGGTTGGCCCATATTAATCTCAATGAGATCAGCCTGGCCCTCTTTTGGGAAGATCTGGACTTTCAGAATCCCTGCACCCGTCTCAATGTCAAAGATGGTCTCATGAGTCATCCGAGTATCGTAGAGGTATTTGGCGACACAACGTAATCCATTGCCACACATCTCTGAGTAGGAACCGTCTGCGTTATACATGTCCATGCGGAATGCTGTTTTATCCCCTGCTTTAATCAATATGAGACCATCGGACCCCACTCCATAGTGACGATCGCTTATAGTAACAGCCAATTTTTCTGGATCATCCACCTTTTCCTCAAAGCAATTGACATAGACATAATCATTTCCTATCCCATGCATTTTTGTGAATTTCATAGTTTTTGCTTTATTTATCAAACTTCTTGAGCTTCTTGAGTTTGGTTTAGACATTCATTAATCATTTCGGTGGTGATAACAATCTCATTTTTAAAAGATTCCTCATCGATCGCTCGCAAGCCGTATTTAAGCTCTTCCAGCCTATCGTTTAGAGCAATACAACGGTCTTCGATTTCTTCTATAATGATTATGGCTCTTTGATTTTCACTTTTAGAGATAGTTTCCCTTGCTTTGCTGAAGGAATCATTGAGTTGATCTAAATTAGCAATTAAATCCTTACTGAGAGACCGTTCTTTATATTGTCTTTTATTCTGTTTGTTTTTATAATAGCGTACCACAAAAATGAACAGGACGGACAGAAAAAGGAGAGTTGAAACAATGATGAGAAGGAATGAATGTCTTCCAAACCTACCACCAGCCTTGTTTTGTATTGCCTGGAGGCAATCATCAGCCTCTTGCATTCGTTGGGAATATTTGTCACGGCTTGCAAAGGAGTAGAACTTATCTTGCTGATAAGCCTTACGTAAGGAGTCTTTAGCTTTCTGGCATTTAAAGAGCTTTAAGTATGAAACTCCCATAAGATAGTGAGTTCTGGCTATTTCCTTGTTTTTAAGGGATTTATGGAAATACTGAATAGCATTGTGATAGTCCTTTTCCAGGTAGGCCCTGTGACCTTTTACAAAGTCTTGATCTATAGAGTAGATCAATGTAGGGCAGGCTATCAGAAGAAGTATAATCCATCGGTTTATGAATATCACTGAACTCTCCGTATCGTCAGAAGGTAATAAACAATCTATTTAAAAAAAATCGATTTATCAAGTGAAATTATTTAGGAAATGGTGAAAAATTATTAAATTTCAATAAAAATGTCAGGAGATGTGGAATGTTAAAAGATTTTTTAATCGCCCCGGGACCAACGGCCGTACCCAGTGAAGTACTCATCGAAATGTCTAGACCCATCTATCATCATAGGACGCCTAGATTTAGTCAATTATTTATGGAGACCATTGAACTACTAAAATATCTTTATCAAACGAAGCAAGATGTGTTCATATTGGCTTCCAGCGGAACAGGTGCCATGGAGACGGCTGTAGTTAATACATTATCCCCTGGAGATTCTGTATTGGTTGTAAGAAGCGGCAAGTTTGGAGAAAGGTGGGGTGAAATCTGTGAAGCATACAATGTTTCACCAGCTTACATTGATGTGGAGTGGGGTGAAGCCGTTGATCCTAAAAGAATAGAAGATCATTTGAAGGAACACCCGGATGTGAAGGCCGTTTTTACTCAATATACTGAGACATCCACCGGTGTGACCCATGACATCAAGAAAATATCAGACATTGTGAGTAAGACGAATGCCTTGATGATTGTTGATGCGATCACGGGATTGGGGGTTACCAAATGTCCTGTTGATGAGTGGAAATTGGATGTGGTGATATGTGGATCACAAAAGTCTCTGATGCTTCCCCCCGGCTTGGGGTTTCTGTCCTTTTCTGAAAAGGCGTGGAAGGCTAATGAGTCTTCAACCTTACCCAGGTTTTATTTTAACTTAAAAGCGGAAAAGAAGGCTCAGTCAAACAAAACGACCGCCTGGACTCCTGCCGTCTCTCTGATTATTGGACTCCATAAGGCTCTTCAAATGATTAAAGATGAGGGAATTGAAGAAGTGATTAAACGGCACAAAATTATAGCTGACGCGATTCGGGCTGGCGTGGGAGCCTTAGGATTAGAGCTTTTTGCTAAATCACCAGCTAATTCTGTGACTTCCATTAAAGTACCAGAGGGTATTGATGGGCTCCAAATCCCTAAATTGATGCGTGACAAGTATGGTATAGCGATTGCCGGGGGTCAAGCCCAGGCTAAAGGGAAGATCTTTCGCATCGGCCATTTGGGTTACATCGATAAAAGTGATGTGGCAGTTGTTTTTCAGTCTTTAGAGTTTACATTGAGAGAACTGAACTACACTTTCGAGTGGGGTAGCTCATCCAAAGCTGTTCAAGAAGTGCTTTACCCTGAATACAAGAAGCTGGACATACGAAAAGCCTAGTGTTTATATACCAAACTGATTTTAAATTGTCCAGTTATAAAGCCTGTCACCCGTAGAGACGCATGGCCATGCGTCTCTACGGGTGACAATTCATAAACCTTTTAGTATATCTATTCTTAATGGATGGATTCATGCAATATATGCATTTTATAGGGATATTCAATGCATTTAATGCATTATGGAAAAAGCTGTGAGATGTATAGATATGTAAATGATTAAATACTAATCTGATAAGGGGTATTCTATTCATAAGCCTATAGTGCAAAATCTGCATTCACAAGATAGTCATTGGAATAAATCAGGGGAATTTCATAGTATTTATAATATAATATTATTTTGACTTGATCATTTTATTTTTTGTACTATAATTGATTGTATGAAAAGAAATCAAATCATCCAACTAATAATCCTTGTACTTGTTGTATCCGCCTTGACCCTGTGTGGCGGGTCAGGAGACTTTACCTACGATGGAGACGGGGATCTAATTGTCAAATATTACAATAAATATCGCTTTTTATCCAATAATATTGTCACCTTCAGAATCAAAGATGAACTCTCAAAGGAGGATGCCCAAAAACTCCCACGTTATTTTAAAGCCTTTTATAGAGAATCTAAAAAGAAAAAGCTTATTGTAGTGATTGAGACTTACTCTAAGGGAAAGATCAAAAAACGCCAGAGGTTTAATCCAAAAGTCGGGAATTTGGCCCGTATGGATACCTTTATCAATGGCGAATTAAATGAATATTATATTTATTTTTATGATGAAAATGATAGTTCCGTGTTAATAAAAAGGGAGGTTTTCAGTAATAAAAAGCTATTAAAACGAGCTGAAAAGTATGGATTTGGGGTTTTGGAAGAAATCGATTACTATAACTCCAAAAGATATATAACTAAAACTGAGACTTACATTGGCAGCCAAGTCGATACCATCAAATATTACGATGAGAAGGGCAATATTGTTAGAGAGACAGGGACTTACGATAATGGTCGATACCCTTATATCATTAAATACACCTATGATAAAGATAATAACATGATTAAAGTTGAGAACACTCAGCGCGGGAAGCGTTCAGGAGTGCATTACTATAACAAGGACGGGACTTATGCAAAGGAAGAGCGGTATAACGAACGGGGTGAACTCATTGAAGTGATCCAATTTGATAAAAATGGAAATCCTATAAAAGAAAGCAAATAACTAATAGATAGTCTAATACTGGCATGATAATTGCATCTAAATTAAATAGTATTATGCAAAATAATCGTTTTAGGAGTTCCTTATGAAAAAAACATTCTTGCTGATGGCTGCTCTCCTTTTATTGAGTGCAACTTTATTTTCTCAGGCAAATACTGGGGATTACAAGGTAATCACAGTAAAAAAAGGCGAAACGGCTGATACAATCGCCCGTAAGTATTTAAAATATCGAAGTTACAAAAGTAACTTAATGGATTATAATCACATTAAGGAAGCCCAGGTTAAGCCTGGAATGCGATTAAAAATACCTTACAGTATCAGTAAAGAACGAGCCGCAAGTGTCAAGTTCTTGAGAGGGCGTGTTCAACGTAAAACCAACGGTAGATGGATGCCCATACGACGTTCTGGTACTATCTTGCTTCAGCATGATATCATTAAAACCGGGAATAAATCCAGGATTGAAATACATTTCGATAATGGATCCAAACTCCAGCTTTCAAGCAACTCAACCCTGGCTCTGAAGAAATATTCCTTCTCCACAAAAGGACGCAAGACCAATGTGAACTTAAAGAGTGGATCTTTATTTGCCAATGTCAATAAGCTGAGGAGGAAAAGTTCCTTTAAGGTCTCTACTGTAACAGCTGTTGCTGGTGTTCGTGGAACTCAGTTCTATGTGAGTATTGATAAGCAAAAGACCGTTAAAGTTGAGGTTTATAAGGGAACGGTCAAAGTCTCAGCTAATAACAAGGTTGTGAGCGTCAAAAAGAATCACAAAACTGAAGTGATCAGTGGAAAAGCTCCCATCAAACCCCAAAAACTTACTTCAACAAGAAGAGTGAAGTGGGCTCGATAGGTTATACTTCTCCTTAAAAAATATATCAATCCCTAAAACCCTCTGTGGAAAGTGCATTGCCCTCTCTGCAGATGGGTTTTAAAAACTTCTTGACCGACTTCTAGGAAGACTTTTTCTTAAAATGGAGTGCTGATATGGTAAAATCAATTCTTTCATCAATGACATTGTTGCTTTTAATTGCTACGTTAGGGTTTACTCGAGCAGGAACAGGAGATTATAAAGTTGTTACTGTTAGGAAGGGAGAAAATATTGACAAACTAGCTCAACGTTATCTCAAAAGCACACGCTTCAAATCTGATTTATTACGTTATAATCATTTAAAAGCCTCACAAATAAGGCCTGGCCTAAGAATAAAAATACCCTATAGCATTAGTAAGGAAATGGCGGCAAAAGTCAAGTTCCTGAAAGGCATTGTCTATCGAAAAACCAGGAATGCCCCCTGGAGAACAATCCGTAGATCGGGGTCTATCCTGTTACAAAATGATACGATAAAAACAGGTCGTAATGGAATGTTGGAGCTTCGATTTGAGGATGGCTCAGACCTTAAAATCTTTAAGAACTCATCCATTTCACTTCAAGAGTATAAATACTCCAAAAGTGGCCGTAAAGTCAATATAAGGATCCATAAAGGTGGTCTATTCGCTAATGTATCCAAACTCAAAAAGGGCAGTCGATTCCATGTGTCTACAGTCTCGGCGGTTGTTGGAGTAAGGGGTACATCCTTTTACGTCTCCGTATCTCCCAGAAGGGTAACAAAAGTTGAAGTCTATAAAGGAAGTGTGACTGTAACAGCGTCCAGAAAACGAATAGAACTATTAGCAGGGTATGAAACGACTGTAGAGAGAGGCAAGCAACCCAGGAAACCCAGGAAAATCAAGATACCCAGAAAAATACAATGGTTAGGCCGATAACTGAGTTGGGTGGATGAAAGAGTCCGTAATTCATGAGAAACTTGAGATTGAAATAGATGAATCTATTCTATTAGAATATCTTAAAAAACAGAGTCCTCCTGTCATAGAATCTAGTCTATTGAGGCATTTCTTTCCTACAATGAGATCCCGTTCCTTCCGAGTTTTGGATCTATCAGTGGTACAGACTCATTTCATTTTGTATCACTATTTGCATAAGTTATCCCGAATATTAGAAGGGTCTGAATACCTGATATATATCAATTATATCTATATATACCTTCTTAAAAAACCCCAGGAACAGTTTTGCCCTCACTTTGATGATAAGGCTATTCGATTTTGTCTGGCTAAAAAAGAGATTGATTCCTCATATTGCTCACATCATGTAGAGGCAGAAGAAAGATTGAACGATTTGCAATTTCTTAGACCAATAGGAATAAAAGAATATTATCTGGACTTTGATAACTTCAATAATCTGGAAGCGGAATATCCAGAAATCATGGAACAGGCTAGTCGATTCAAACATTACGTCATCAATAATGAGGATATAATAAGGAGTTATGAATTGCTTGGCCTAGCCAGGGGTACCTCACTAAAAGCTGTTCAACATAGATATAAAGAACTGGCAAAAAAGTACCATCCAGATCTCAATGCTTCTCCTGAAGCCCAAGACAAGTTTCAGACCATCACTCAAGGCTATAATCTGATTAAAGAATACTTAAGGTAACTGATAAATATATCAAGAATTAAACGCCTCGAATTACCAATAGCCGGATTTCAGTCATATCCTCCATAGCAAAGCGTATTCCCTCTCGACCAATGCCACTATCCTTCACACCACCATAAGGCATGTTATCCACTCTAAGGGACGGGATATCACCTATTACTACACCCCCCACTTCCAGGTCATCCCAGGCTTGATAAGCTTTATAGAGGTCTCTTGTGAAGACACCCGCCTGAAGGCCATATTTGCTGTCGTTGATCGTTTTTAAGGCCTCTGAAAAGTCCTTGAACTTGGCGAGTACTGCTACTGGCCCAAAAGCCTCTGAGGCACATAGATTCTCGTCTATTGGGACATCTTCAAGAAGAGTAGCTTCCAACATAGCGGCCTCACGATGGCCTCCGCAAAGCAATTTACCACCCCTTGCTACAGCTGATTGTATCCATTCATCAAGCCTTTTGGCCTCGGATTCAGAGATCATCGGACCGATAAATGTACTTTCATCCTTAGGATCACCCATCTTCAGCTTCTTGGTAGAAGAGACTAATTTATCCCGGAAAACATCGTAGATATCCTCATGGATAAGGATTCTCTGGACACTGATACAGCTTTGGCCTGACTGGTAAAAGGCACCGATAACAATGCGTTCGACAGCGTCGTCTATATCAGCATCAGAGTCTACGATACAACCGGCATTCCCGCCTAACTCAAGAACAACCTTCTTTTTCCCTGCTTTAGTCTTTAATGCCCATCCAACATCGGGAGAACCTGTGAATGAGAGGAGTTTTAGACGATCATCAGTCGTGAAGAGACCAGCTCCTTCCCGACTGCATGGAAGGATAGAAAAAGCTCCTTCAGGGAGATCAGTTTCAGCCAATACTTCACCAATAATGAGAGCACCAATGGGTGTCCGACTCGCTGGTTTAAGGACAAAGGGACATCCCACGGCAAGGGCAGGAGCCACTTTATGAGCCACCAGGTTTAAAGGGAAGTTAAAGGGAGAGATCAATGAGCAGGGTCCAATGGGAACCCTTTTCCACATACTGGTGTAGCCTTTGGCCCTTGGGGATATATCCAGTGGTAGGACTTCTCCGGTCATACGCACAGATTCTTCAGCCGCAATACGAAAGGTGTCAATAAGACGTGACACTTCGCCACGACTATCTTTAATGGGCTTCCCAGCCTCAATGCATAAAGAGAGGGCTAATTCCTCCGCCCTCTCGGTAAATCGCTTGACGCAGTGATTTATGATGTCCTGACGCTGATAGGATGGCATCTTCCTCATAGCCTCAGCCGCATCTACCGCCTTAGAAATGGCCTGGTCAATGACTTTGGCGTCTGCAAGGGCCACGCGAGTCGCTGGTTTACCCGTATATTTGTCCGTGACGATAAGATCAGTGTTTGGAGTTAAAGGCTTGTTAGCCAGATAGTAAGGATACGTTTCCTTTAACATAAGAGACCTCAATGAATAAAAAAGTTCTTAATCTCAGCAGAAAAGATAATGATTTCTGGAGTGATAGCAATAAAAACTGAAATCTTTTCTTGAACAAAATAGTATTTAACGTGAGTTCGAAACATAAGAATGTATCTAACAAAAGTTTAGCCTGACAAATTGACATCTGTCGAGCTAGGAAGCTCGACCTACAGGTAAATGGATTCTCTCAGGAAAAGCCTGTAGGTCGGACTTCCCAGTCCGACAGGAAGTTAGCCATTTTAACTTATCCCGAACTCACGTTATTTAAATCACTCATGTCACGTATTGGCCTAAGCTATCGTTGGTTACAGGCTTCTTTGGTAATTTGATACAAGTTCCTGTTGACGATACGGTAGCAATCCAATACTTTTATATTATGGAATCTTAAGGAGATAAAAAGTATGGAAAGTTTTAAGGAAAAATCTTATAAGCTTTTATTGAATGAAAAGGAGGTGCATGCTCTGGAAGTGATTTTAAGCAGTATGGATGCCAGTAAACTTGTGACTGATAATAAATTAGCCTTATCTATGCATAATCTTAAGTATTCGGATATCTTTTTGACTGTTGAGAAAATCCAGGATTTCATTAAAAAACATATCAAAAGAGAAGATGAGTAATCAGATTTTAGATACTTAAGTCATGATTGTTGAGAGGACTCAGTATTCTATTAAGTTTTGTGCTACCTATAACCTTGGCTTCAAAAGGAAAGAGATTTGGCATCAATGATTGCAGGATTCTTTTTGATCGTTTCAATGACCTTATCAGACGGCTTTTGATCCACCCGGATGAAGGTTAATGCGTCGCTTCCCTTACGGCCAAGTTGCATGGTGGCAATGTTGATCCCACTTTCACCAAGTAGAGTCCCGACAACCCCCACTACACCTGGCGTGTCACGGTTTTTAATTAAAAGATACTCGCCTTCCGGGGCCATTTCAAACTCATAGCCATTGACATTGATAATCCTGGGGTCTTTGTTGTGATACACTGTTCCAGAAGCTTCAATCTCTCCTTGATCGGTTCTGACCTTCAGCGTGATGATCTCCGGGAAATCGGTGGTTCCAGATGAAAACACCTCTTTTATCGGGATTCCTCGTTCCTTAGCGACACTCACGGCGTTTATAAAATTAACTCCCTCTGAAAGAATGGGCTCCAAAAAACCTTTTAAGGCGGCTAATTTCATGATATGAGTTGGTTTGCCTTCCATTTCCTCGGAGAAGGTGATAGTGATTTCTTTCATATGCCCTTCCCGTAAGGTTCCTAACAAGTAGCCCATTTTTTCGCAGAGGGTGAGAAAAGGTTTGTTGGCTTCATAGATTTCGGGGGCTACAGACGGGAAGTTAATTGAGTTTCGTGTGACTCCTGTTGTGAAAAAGTCAACCACGGCCTCACAAGTCTCAATAGCCACACTGATCTGTGCCTCGGAAGTGGATGCCCCAAGATGAGGGGTAGATAATACGTTTGGGAGATGGATAAGAGGATTATCTTTTGGAGGCTCCACCTCAAAGGTATCAAACGCCGCTCCTGCGATCTTTCCGCTTTTTAAGGCCTCTGCTATTTCTCCTTCAACGATGATGCCGCCGCGAGCGCAGTTGATGAGTAGGACATTACTTTTCATCATATTGATCTCGTTTTTGCCAATCAGTCCTTTGGTTTTGGGGGTCAGGGGCGTGTGAACTGTTATGATATCAGCGTTTTTGTAGATATCTTCCAGCGTGTTAAGTTCCACACCTATCATATCGGCCTGCTCATGGGAAAGATAAGGATCAAAGCCGATGACAGACATCCCAAAAGCTTTGGCCCGATTGGCCACTTCACTACCGATACGGCCTAGACCAATCACTCCCAATGTCTTTCCATGGAGTTGAATACCTTTATATGATTTCCTATCCCAGTTCCCTTCAAGGATAGATTGGTGGGCCCAGCTTATTTTTCTGGCTAGAGTGAGGATAAGAGCCATCGTCTGCTCAGCTGTTGATATAGTATTGCCTTCTGGTGCGTTGATGACTAAAATACCTTTTTCAGTAGCGGCTTCAACATCCACATTATCGATACCCACACCGGCTCGGGCAATGATCTTCAGGTTTACACCTGCCTCAATAACAGGACGAGTGGCTTTTGTCCCACTTCTTACGATGAGAGCGTCGTATTCCGGGATGATTCGGATCAGTTCATCTTCAGCGCATGCCTTTTGTAGGGCCTTGACCTGAAAGCCCTCTTTACGGGTCAGAATCTGCAATCCCTCTTCTGATAGGGGGTCGGTGACTAATATTTTGGCCATTGTTTTCATATTCTATCCTTTTCGTCCATTAGAGTAAGTTTTGGGATGGGTTCGCTTGAAATAGTATAAGTCCTATTGAAGGTATAAAAAACTAAAGGACTTGTCAATAATCCCATGAAATTGATGGGACAGACAACACTTCATCTGCTCCCATAGGGGATTGGATTTTTTTTATCCATTTACTTTCTGATCCCTATAATTTGCTGCAACGAAAAATATTAACATATTGATTGCCAACCTCTCAGCTATTTGGTAACTTATATTTCGTTTGTTATGGGGAAAATAAATGATAAAAGGCGATCATGAATTTCTAAGAGACTTGTTGGATCAAATCCTGGAGGAGCAGGTGGGCTCCCATATATATGATGTGATCCGGCCTCTCATGGGGACTTGCAAGGAATTGAGAGAGGAATTTGATGAACAGAAAGCAGAACAACTGCTTCGTGCGTTAGATGAGCTAGACCCAGACACTCTTTTTATCATCATTCACAGCCATTCTATCTATTTCCAATTGATCAATATAGCGGATGATGTTTATAATCACTGTATTGATCGGGAAAAACTCCAGAGTGAAGCGATTGTAGGCGGTTCCATGGAGGAATGTATCAAATCACTTAAGGGAAAAGGTCTAACAGCCACGGATTTCCAGGATGTCCTGGACGAATTACGTATCACACCAGTTATCACGGCCCATCCCACGGAAACAAAACGCCAGACGATTCTTGAGAAACATCTTAAAATCTATAAATACCTCCTCAACAAAGGGACCTACACCCATAGTCCCCATGAGTTTAATACGCTTAAGGAGCTGTTATTAGCGGAGATACAAAAACTCTGGCAAACAGGTGATATACGTCTTGAGAAACCAACGGTTCTTCAGGAGGTCACAAATGGACTGTTTTACTTCAAGGAAATCTTTTATGACATTATTGATCCTCTTTATAAGGAGCTGGAAGATAGTATTAAAGACCATTTCCCAGATCATCATTTCAGGATCTCTCCCTTTTTAACCTTTGGCTCATGGATTGGCGGCGATCGAGACGGGAATCCTTATGTTACAACAGAAATCACACGTCAAACTTTAAGACTTCATAAAGAGACGATATTAAATAAGTATTTGGAGTCAGTGGATGAGTTGATGGATGATTTCAGTCAATCCAAATATCTTGTACCCATCTCGGAAACCCTGAATAAGTCTTTGGAAGAAGAAATTAAACGCTTTCACCATTCCTATGCAAGTGTGATCGAACGAAATCCTCACGAACCGTTTCGTCAGAAGGTTATATTCATCCGTCAGAAGCTTGCGAACGCCCTTTCTAATAATCGTCATGACACGGAATATATTCCTGAAAGCTATGATACGGTGAATGAGTTCATGGATGACTTGGTCCTGCTAAGAAAGAGCCTTCTGGAATCCAGGGGGGAGAGGGTAGCACTGGTTGAACTGGATCCTCTTATTCGCAAGGTGAAGGTCTTTGGATTTTATCTGGCCAAGTTAGACATTCGTCAGATTGGTGAACGGCATCATATGGCGATCCATGAAATCCTTCAGAAACTGAAATTATACACTCCGGATTATATGTCTCTTAGTGACAAAGAGAAAGAGGACATTCTGACTCTGGAAATTGACTCCTTACGCCCTCTTGTACCCTATTACCTTACTTTTTCCAGTGAGACTCAGGATACCTTAGCCGTTTTCCAAGAAATGTCCCGCCTCAGAAAGGAAATCAGCCCCGATTGCCTGGGAAGTTACATTATCAGCATGACTCATGGTGTGGGGGATCTTCTTGCCGTTCAGCTCTTGGCTAAGGAAGCGGCTTTATGTGGTGAAGATGATCAGAACAATTACTACAGTTATATAGATATCGTCCCATTGTTTGAGACAATAGAAGACTTAAGACAATCGGATAAAATCCTTGAGGACGCCTTTACAAACACCAGCTACATGAGAAATCTCAAGGCCAGAGGGAAGATTCAGGAAGTGATGATAGGATATTCTGATAGCAACAAGACGGGGGGGATTTTGACTTCCAACTGGGAGCTTTACAACGCTCAAAAGAGATTGAGTAAAGTGGCGGAGCGATACGGGATTAAGTTAATGATCTTTCATGGACGTGGTGGCAGCATCAGTCGTGGGGGGAGTGATTACACCGGAAAGGCGGTGGAGTCTCAACCTAAGGGAACGCTGAAGGGTAAAATCAAGATCACAGAGCAGGGAGAAGTGATTTCCTATAAATATGCTTATCAGCATACAGCGATTATGCGATTGGAACTTTTGGTTTCCAAGGTCATTTCTGCCTCAATCACATCACCTGAAGAAGATCCACCCAGAATAGCCATTTATGAGGACGCCTTGAACAAGATTTCCCACTATAGTTATGAGGTGTATCGTGAACTGATAGATCATCCCAAGTTCTTTCAGTATTTTAAGGAGGCCACGCCATTCCAGAAAATCCCTTTACTGAACATTGGTTCAAGGCCATCTAAACGCGGGAAGACCGATAGTCTGGATGATATAAGGGCTATCCCCTGGGTTTTCAGTTGGACTCAGAGCCGCCAATTAGTATCCGGTTGGTATGGTGTAGGAGCCGGGATTCAAAAGTATATCGATGAAGACCCTGAAGCCCATGAGGCTCTCCTTCAAGAGATGTTTAATAATTGGCTGTTTTTCTCCATTCTGATTGAAAATATCGTCATGACCCTTGTAAAAAGTGATATGGATATAGCTTACATGTATTCATCCATTGTAGAGGATGAGGAGGTGAGGGGCTCAATATTCTCTATGATTCAAGGTGAGCATGACTTGACCAGTCAGTTGGTCTTAAAAATCAAAGGGCAGGAAAGTCTCCTCTTGGAGAGCTCACCCTTAAGACAGTCTCTCAAACTACGAAAGCCTTATGTTGATCTTATTAACTTCATACAGATTATATTATTAAAGAGATTAAGGAAGAACCCGGAACTTACAAAGGATCAAGACTACATCAATAGCATTTTACGGACGATCAATTGCATTGCAGGGGGATTGAGGAATACGGGTTGATAGGATCAATAATCAATCATAATGGCCCCTTTCAGGATGAGATTTTTATGCTTATTCACCAGATCATTGATTCGCTCTTTCTGCTCAGGACTTAAGTTGACAAACTCGCAACCAATTTCAATCATGGAACCGTTATTATGATCTTTAGTCCATATTTGATGGACAGTCAGTTCAATTATTTCTGAATTAAGGTGTTCTGGAGGATAGAGTATGATATTGAAATCCTGAGTGTCCAGTTTTTGCTGGTGATCAATCCAGACGTTCATGCCCTTTTCACTGATGTTTAGAAGGAATCCCAGGCCCATCTCATCGTTTTCGAGGGAGTCTTTACGAACAATAGTCCAGAAGATTTTGGAACGTTCCGTGGCTCTTTTTTCATCCATCTTTTAAATCCTTGATTTTATAATATTCTTGAACCTTGCGATCCAATGAGCTATAATAGCTTTATAACTTGGAACACTTAAAAGTTATCATATAAACGTATTATTTCAAGGTGTTTTAGGGATTTTTTTCTTGCATTTTTATTTTGTTTATGTTATACTACTTTTTAAGTCTTAAAAGATCTAAAAAAAGGAGGACTCACTATGAATATTGCAGCAGGTGTTTTAATCTTGGTTGTGGCAATAGTTTTCAACTTGTTTGGTGGCTTTGCCTATATGGCAGGCGGTGCATTAGGGAGTGGTCTCAGTTCGTTAAGTAAGGAGACTATCAAAGAATCCATGAAAAAACAAGGACAGCATATGAGTGCTGAAAATAAGGAGAAGATGGAGAAGGGATTGTCAATAGTGAAGAATGCAGGATCTG